>NZ_JBAWTG010000216.1:0-5290 GCF_037106235.1 Methylobacterium nigriterrae
CGGCAGCAGCGGTGCGATCTCGGCCCACAGGCCATCAGGAAGGAGCGGTCTCGCCATCTCCTCTCAACGCACCACCGCCGGTTTTGTTAGACGCTCTTAACCAACGGTAGCTCGCCTCGCTGACACATCCAGGACAACCGGGGCGTTTCTATAGAGATCGTCTTCCTGCTGTCCCTGTCATCCCCGGGTTGTGCTAACCCGACGACCGAAGATTCCGTCGAATGCGGAGTCAGCGTGTGCCAGCCCGCCCGTGGGGACCGTGATCACGCAGGCGTGGTCGAGATCGTCCGAGCCGCGGTCGATGTAGCAATGCTCGATCTCGAGGGTCGCCGCAGCAGGCCTTCGCTCGGAAGCACACCGCTGGATCCGCCGAACGGCCGAAACGGGCGCGAAGCGGGATGACCGATGATGGCCGATCGCAGCCCTTCCGCTTCGGGCGCAAGTCGCTGGTAAACGGACGTTCGGCGGGGCGCATGTGAAGGCCTCGAATGACCCGATGCAGCCCTTCACGGCGCGTGTGAGGAATGTCCGGTCGAGAGCGTATTCCGGACAATTGATTACCTAAGAGGGTTTCCTGACGCGGGCAGCCGAGGGGCCAGGGCACCGGGCAGGACGCAATCGGCGTGCAGGGTTTCCCGTCGTTTTCCCGGCACGGCGTTTTGCGCCGTTTGAGCGGGCCTTTGGGCATGCCCTATCGGAACGCTGCTGCATCAAGACCGGGATCGCGAATGCCGCTGCAGGAGGAACTCGAAGCCGTCGGATCGGCCTTCAGAGGCGCTGCCGTCCACTCGCGGACCGTCCTCCGCTAAACTCGCTTCGTGCAGCGCAGGAGTAATCGAATGGCCCTACTCGTCCGTGAGCTTCAACGATCCGCCAAAGAGGCTGTCACCGACGACGAGGATCGGTGGCGGCTGGTCTTCGACACAGACACGAAGCGCCTCTACGTCGAGCATGAGTGGCGGCATTCTGAGGCGCGGGAAGCTGGCCGGTCAGGCCAGGGGAAGGAGCAGATCGAGATCCCGGACTACCTCACGCAGGCGGGGCAGACGGCTGGGCATCGCGAACTCTGGCGGCTCATTCAGGCGCTCTTTGGCGAGGCGCACTGACCGACACGCTCATTGGCCCTTAGCAGATCTGTCGCAAACCGGGTTGGCGGCAAGGCAAAGCCTACCAATCTAAGGCCTGCTGCGGTTCGCTCGCCGCGTGATCGGGCCACCGATTGCGGTGCTTCGAGCCGCTGTTGCGATGGAGGAGCCGATGACGGGCCTGATGCAATCGCTCCGCGCGTTCTATGATCATTTGTGCTCGCGGATTGAGGCCTCAGCCGCGAGACACGAAGCCGAGGCGGCGCGCCTGCGAGCTGAACTCGCCCGGCGCTCCGGAGAGCAGGGCAAATCCGTCCGTTGAGGCCTCGTCCGTTGCATGGACGTCCGTTGACGCGAAGCAAGCCTAACGGACCACGTTTTGAACGGTGCTGACGCTGACCGTTGGGGCTTACCTATACGGACAAGCTAAGGCATGCGCGAGGTGCATGCACGTTCCAAAGGGTTCTGAGACGCTGGCCGAGTTCGCGTTCCAGATCGCAGGAGCACTCACTCGGAATGGGCATCCGGCTGGCCTGGAGCGGTCCGCACGGGCAAGCCCTATTGGAACACTGGCTGCGTAAGCGCGCGGCGGGTGTGTCGGCCCCGTTCATTCTCGCCAACTCCCTGGTTGCGCTCGTTGGAGTGCTGGCTGTCGGTCAGAGGCCTGCCGCGGGGTCGGCGATCTATGCGGGGGCTGCCTTGCTCGGGGCGGTTCTGGGAACGGCCATCGGGCTGCGCTGGCTGTCGCAAGCCGCCACCCGCTACATTCTCGCGCTGATCCTGCTGCTTGCTGGAGGACGGCTGCTGCTGATGTAGCCCCACCCTTTCATGGACACATATTAGACCGACCGCGGAGCCTGAATACGTTGCCCGGCTCAGGCTGCAGCTCTGTGCTCTTCGCGCGCCGCTCTCCACACCTCGCGGGCCGCGTCGGCGTTCACCGTCGCAATAGCAAGGCCTACGATCAGATCCGGCCATGCCGAGCGCCAAGCGAAGGCCGTGACCAACCCAGCGGCGATGATCGCCACGTTGGCCAAGGCATCATTGCGAGCCGATAGGAACGCTGCCCGTGTGAGACTGCCGCTGTGGTGGCGGTAGCGGGCCAGCATGAACGCGCAGGAGAGATTGATCACCAGCGCGCCGAGACCCGCCAGCGAGAGCGGGATCGGATCCGGGGAAACCGGAACCCAGAATTTCTCCCAGGCCGTCCAAAGCGTCGCCAAGCCCGGCACCAGGAGGATGCCTACGAGCAGCATCCCAACCCGTGCCCGGCTTCGGGCCGTCCAACCGAGTGCGGCGACGATCAGGAGATTGACCGAGGCGTCCTCGAGGAAATCGACGCTGTCGGCGAAGAGCGACACCGAGCCGATCGTCAGCGCGACGGCGAACTCGACGCCGAAGTAGCCGAGGTTCAGAAAGGCCACGAGCCGGACAACCCGGCGCAACCCGGTGTCGGCGACATCCAGCGGTTTCATGCTGCACCTCCATTCAGCAGCAGGCGCATCAGCGCGAGGGCAGCGAACAAGGCGGCGATGGAGAGGATGACCGAAGCGGCCACGTAGGCGAATGCGGCGCCGAACTGGTCCTTCTCGTACATCAGCGCCGCGTCCAAGGAGAACGCCGAGAAGGTGGTGAAGCCCCCGAGGATGCCCGTGGTGAGGAACAATCGCCAATGCTGCGGCAGGCCGCTCCGAAGCGCGAAGTACTCCGCGATCACGCCCATCAGGAAGGACCCCAGCACGTTGATACCGAGCGTCCCGTAGGGGAATCCGGGGCCCAAGAGCCGTAGGGCGGCGAGGTTGATCCCGTGACGGCATGCGCCGCCGATCCCCGCCCCCAGAAACACGATCAAGAAGCCCACGCTTTGCTCCTTCCTCCGTTGGTCGAAGGGCAACAAAAAACCCGCCTCACAGCGGGTTCGCGTAGGGCGCACTCCCGCCGCGAGCAGGCACCTCGTGCCCTCGCAGCAGGAGCTATCAGCCTTCTTGCAGGCGGTTGTCGGGGAGCCCCATCCCCATCACACGGCCGCACCCTTACCAGCCTCGACCGGAACGAGGAAGTCTCGCGCTGTGCTCGGGCGCAGCAACTCAGCGGCGCGGTACGAAGGGTCGTTTTGCGAACGGGTGAAGCAGCGTCGGCCGGGCGAACCGTCGATAGGCGGGCAGCGTCGAGATGATCTCCCGCCGGAAGCGAACGCGCAGACGATGCTGTGCGAGGCCCCGGCGCAGCTGCCGCAGGATGTCGTCGGCCAAGTCCAGCGTGTCCTTGAATCCTTTGGACAGGACTGACGCCTCCTGCGCGGTTAGGCTCTGGTGTGCGGCTGGCGCCGCACCGAGCGCTTCAACCCGGCCCCAGAGGGTCGCAAGGCGGGTGTAGAAGTACGCGAGCTTGCGCGGGAGCGGGGCTGAGAAGCGGTCGAGCTTGTCGGCGTTGGCGCTGAAGATGGTCATGGGCAACGGCGCGGGCCGATCGAGCGTCGCCTGCTCGCCACGGCCGATCGCATCGAGTCGCTCCACGACTGCGTGGGCCTCGACCGCGTCCAAGAGGGCAACGATTTCGCCGATCAGCGCCGAGGTGAGATTGCGGCACTCCCGCCGCTGCGTCAGATGGGTGAGGTTCGGGCGGGCCAGAACGAAGAGGCTGCCGACTACGAGCCCCAACACGAACACGCCCAGCATGCCCATCGCGGCCGCCTCCTGAAGAGGGCCCCGTCCTTGACCTTAGCACGAGGCGCAGCCGGTATGGGAAAATTCAGACGTCTACGTCCGTCGCAGCCAGAGTGCCCCCGACCTGCGCAATTCCCATACTGCCCAGTCAGTGAATTTCGTGGCCTCGCGCGTTCCGAGGGATAGGCCGCTCGACCATCTCGCTAAGCCTGCCAAACTCCGTTGTGCCCTACCTCACAGACGATGGCCTAGATCAGAGCACACCCTCTCCAGGTTCTTGATCCGGGGAGGTCGTCATGAGGACCCTGTTCCGCACTCAGGAAGAGCCCCTGGACGTGGTCGCCACGCCAGTGGGTCAGCACGAGACTGCTTGGTGGCTCACCAGCCGGCTCGGGCGTCCTCTCGGCGCGATCCGGACAGTTCCAGGGTCGAACGAGGTCGCTATCGTGTCGGGCACTTGGAGCCGCCTCTCCGGCATGCCCACCCACCACCCCTCTCTTGATGACGCTCTGACGGCTATCGAGGAGTGCTTGGGGGGCGTCTGCGAACTCAATCCCGACATGAAAGACTGAAGGCGCGGCATGCCCGAGCACTGCCGGTTTCCATAAAGGCTCTTACGCGAAGGAAATTGGGCGGATTATGCGAATGCGGCGCGCTGCCGGATTTCGGCACTTCCTCGCGGGTGCTTGAGGCGAGGGCTGGCACATCTTGCGGTGAGGTAGATTGCGCCCATCAGGCGAACCGAATGTTTTGGGCGAGTTGCGGTTCCGATCGACCGTCGAGCATGGGTTCGATGATCCGCATGTCGATGCGTCCGGCTGCGTCGCGGAAGACATCGTAGACCACACGATCGCTTACCTTGTTACCGTCGCCGAAGATGAGGACCTTTGGCTTCTGTGCAATCACATCATCGATGCCGCCATACATTGCCGAGGCGATGATGATTTCATCACCAACTTGGCAAGTTCGCGCCGCACCCCCGTTCAAGATGCAGCAGCGCGATCCGGCCTCACCGTAGATGACGTAGGTGCTGATCCGTGCACCTGACATCTTGTTCCAGATCTCGACGAACTCGAGCGGATCTAGGCCAGCCTCTCGGCAGAGATCTGCGTCCAGCGTGATCGAGCCATGGTAGTTCAGGTCAGCACCTGTGACCCTGATGCCGTGCAACTTGGCACGAACGAAACTCTGCATCGTCCTGGCTCCCCCTTGTACGGCCGCTTCTGCCCCCAGGCCCACCTGCGACCGGGTCTGCGTCCTCTGCGGCCTTCATGGGCGAGATTGTTCGCCGAGGGCAACCCACGCACCCCATGATGCAGACAGCAGCGCGATCACATTCAGCCCGCCGGATGCGTTCTCGGTTGCCTGCCTGGAGCAGGGCGGAACGGTCGTTCAGGTGTGCAGCCCACAAGGAGCGTTGGTCCAGCGCTATGCCGTCAGGTTCGATGACGAACTGCAGAGGTGAAGCGTAGGCCGTAGGCGTGGAGCGCGTGGCGTGAAGCTGATGCTGCGCTGGATTGGCATGATGTGCGGTGGTCC
>NZ_JBAWTG010000217.1:0-5271 GCF_037106235.1 Methylobacterium nigriterrae
CTTTGGGGTGATGTTCGAAAGGAAGATTGCCCGCTGATCGGATCCAAGCCTTGCGGACGGGATTTCTTGGACTCCTCCTGCTGTCTGTATGGGCATACCCCAACGGACAAGCCGAGACATGCGCAGGGCGCATGCGCGTTCCAATGAGGTCATAGACGCCGGCCAAGTTCACGTTCCAAATCGCAGGAGCACCCACTTGGACCGGCTCCTCAGTGGGTCTGGAACGTTCCGCAGGGGCAAGCCCTATTGGAACGCGATAGCCGGAAAGTCCGCGTTCCCGGCCCCCATCGTTGGCATGAAGCACCGTAAGATTGGCCAACAATAGCAAGACCGCCCTCGGACGTTCCTGTACGGGCGCAGGCAGTCGCCAACGGCTCTCCTCATTCCGGAAGCCTATTCCGGCGGCGCTTGAGGGCTGAAGGCATGTACCTTCAGCCAACCCAGGTAGGACAGCGCGTGCCACGGTTCTTCTTTGACATTCACGATGGTGATGTCATCCACGATGATGTGGGACATGACCTTCCAGACCTGAAAACGGTTCGTACTGAGGCGCGGCGTGCCCTTGCCGGAATAGCCGCAACTAGTAGGCCAGCGAATGAAAATGCCATCCAAATTCGGGTGGACGTTCGGGATGGAAGCGGCAAGCGCGTCGTGTCGGCCTCCCTTCTCGCGGTGATTGAGGACGCTCCATAACGCCCAATCGGCGATAGCAGGCGGGCAGGACCTTGCAGCCTGAGGCGGACTCAGAAACAGCCGGCTATCGAGACAGTCTCATTTGGGGACGATTATCGACCCTAAAGGCACCGGGGCTCGGCCGCATCCGATCCCTCGTCGGGTGAGGCGTCCGCGCGCCTGCCTGACATGCCGCGCAGGAGCGGGATGATCGCCTCGATGTCCTCGCGGAGCTTCTGGATCGGCGCTTCCGATCCACCGAGCGCACAGACAATGCTCTTGCGGGCCGCACTCACCGGACCACGCAGGCTCTGACCCTTCTCAGTCAGCTCGATCCGAAGCAGGCGCTCGTCCTGGGGATCACGTTCGCGGCTGAGGTACCCGGCCGTTTGCAGCCGCTTCAGCAGTGGTGTCAGGGTGCCCGAGTCGAGGTGCAACCGCTCGGCCAGATCCTTCACGCTCACCCCGTCCTTCTCCCACAGGGCGAGCAGGACCAGGTACTGCGGATAGGTCAAGCCGAAGGGCTCCAGCAGAGGCTTGTAGGCTGCCGTGAAGGCATGGGCGGCGTTGTAGACGGAGAAGCAAAGCTGCCGGTCCAAGCTCACGATGTCGTCGTTCTGGCTCATGGGTGGACCATAGCCCGGTTCCGTACGGGCGCCAAGCCTTAGGGCAATGTCCGCTTGCCACCAAATCGTTGGTGCTCTAATGATTGGTCAACCAACGAACAAGGGGCTACGACATGACGCGCACACTCTCCCTCCGCACCATCGCTGCCACCCTTGCCGCCTCAATTGGCCTGACTGCTCTGATCACGATGGTGCCTGCAGTTTCGAGCCAGGCCGCTCCTGCGGTTGTCACTAAGCCGGCCCTGCCGCAGCCGCGTCTGGCGCAGGCCCCGCAGCAGCGCTCGGTTCGCGTCGTCTATGTCGGGCCGATCACGGCTCGGTGAGAGTTTGGGTGTTCTCGCCTGCGCGAGAGCGCGGAGTGCGTATAACGCTCAGGCCGTTCTTGAGCCCTGGATGTGATGCGTGTTCTGCGATCGGCCATGCGCACGCGCGATTGAGGCGGCCCCGCTGATCGCACTCCATCCTGCAGGTCGATGAATGGAGCTGGGACGCGTCAGCTCCTCGGCGCCTCATTCTTCGAAGAGCCACACGGCACCTCGTCGACCTCAGCACTCGCTTGTGCCTGCTTCTTGTCACGCTCGGCTTTGAGCTCACGCTCGGCCACGAGCCAGAACTCGATCTCGAACCCACGGATGAGGTTGAACAGCCCCTTTCGGCGCTGATCGTGCTATTTTGTTGGAGCCCACGGGTGACCACGTGACGAAGAGCCGGGTTCGAGGTGCAAGCCTGGCCGCGCCGTCCTCATAGTCGCTCCTCCTTTGCGGCGCCCGTGGGCACCCGCCGTCCGCGTCGGCTCCAGCCCTCGGTCATCCGTCGATAGGCGACCTCCGCCTGCTCGAGGCGCCGCCGCTCCTCCTGTCGGGTTCGCGTCAGGTTGTAGGCGTAGGCCGCGCCCCGCTGGCCGCGCCGAGCCGGCTCGCCCGAGCGCAGTTCCAGCTCCCGCAGCTTCTTGGCATGCAGCGCCGGGCGCACCCAGGCGTAGTCCTCGCCCCGCGTGAGCAGGTGCCAGATGATCACCGCGAGCTTGCGAGCCACCGCCACCGCGGCGATGTGAGGCCCGCGCCGGGCCGAGACGCGCTGGAAGAAGGCGCGCAGCGGACCCGGACCTCGCACCGCCTGCCAGGCTGCCTCGACCAGCATGGAGCGCGCATGCGTGCGACCTTGCTTGGTGATGCGCCCGTGCCGCGGCTTGCCGGAACCGGACTGATGCACGCTTGGGTTCAGTGCGAGATAGGCCACAAGCCGATCCGGGCCGGCAAATCGCTCAATGGGGCCGATCGCGGCGATGAGCCCAACGGCCACCACCATGTCGATGCCCGGGATCGTCATCAGTCGGGTGACGTTCGCGTCGGCGCGAGCCTCGCGCGCCAACTCGCGCTCGACCACCTTCAGGTCGTCGCCCAGGCGATCGTACTCGCGCAGATGCCGGGCAACAGCGTCGCTCTCGTCAGAAGGGAGCGGCTGGGCCAGCAACCAGGTCCGCCCTCGCGGCCCAAACAGGTCGGCGTGGGGACAGGGAGGCACGAGGTGGGCGTGCAGGATCGACTGCACGATGGTCTTCAGGCGTGCTCGCTGCCGCACGATCTGGATGCGCCGCGTCACCTGCCGGCGCAGGCCGAGCGTGGCCTGATCCGGAATCCAGACCTCCGGCAGGAAGCCGCTAGCGTAAAGCCGCGCCAGCACGGTCGCGTCGATGACGTCGGTCTTGATGCGCGCCTCGGCAATGAGGCGCACCTGACGCGGGTTGGCGATCACGACCCGGCCCACATGCGGCCGGATCACCTCCGCGACTGCGCTCGCGTTGCCGGTCGCCTCGACCTCGACGTGATCGTCAGAGGTCAGCGTCTTGGCAAACGCGGCCAGGTGATCGCGCGTCATGCCGATCCGGCCCAGACGCCGGACTGCGCCGTCCTCCAGCATCACCGCCTCGGCAAAGACGCGGTGAATGTCCAATCCTATGACCCGCATGGCCTGCCTCCGTGTGTTGATCACGGGAGCTGGCGGGCAACACGGCAACTACAGATCCGCGCTCACAGCGCATCCGGGCGAGCCGCAGGGGCGGCCAAATAACGGCTCGGGCTTGCAGCCCATGGTTCAAGCGTCGGCCTGCCCGCACTCACGTGCTCCCGGTGCCCCGTGTCCCGGATGGGCTCACCATAGCGCCGATCCGAAAATCAGCGGAACGCGACGGCACCGAAGGCCATCATGCCGGATAACGGGACGATCCACGCAGCATAACGCCCAGTCGGCGAGGAGAGCCAAGGCTACAGGCTACTCTGCGGGGCGTCCTTTGCGGCCTTGTGGGCCTCCTGCCCGACCGGCGTGATCTGACATAGGCGGCGACCCCATTTGTCGGCTCTGCGCGTGACCCAGCCCTTCATGGCCATGTCAGCAAGGGTCTTGGAGCCGATGCCTGCGAGCAGGACCTCCATTTGCTCATCGCCTGAGCGGAGCAAATCCAGCGCAATTGCCTCCTTCTTTCTTGGCGCCATCATAAAGGGCCTCTCAAGGCGCGGAGACGAGTTTCTGAAGGCAGTCGTCGCAAGTATTGGCTCGCGCGTCGAGGCCCTCTGCGGAGCGTGATAAACTGCCATTCCACTGCGCGCCCTCACGAAAAGTGAACAAGGTCCTCCAAACATTTCCGGAGGAGCCGATTGTCGGTTCTAAAGAGGCGCTTACGCGAATTTGTGCAGCTTCGCGCGTGAGACGCGCTTGGTCGTCGGACCTTAAACCGCACGCCTCTGGCGCCAAGCACGCAGTGGAAAGGGTGCCGGAAGGCGTTCAGCTTGTGCTCGCCACGCGTCACGGTCGACTTGTGTAACCATCAGCTGAGCTCGCAGGCTGGCGACCTCCCCCTGTGCTGCGCCGATACGGAGTGCCATCTCAGCCATATCATCCTGAGCAATCGCCAGCTGGGCTTCAAGCTTGGCGATACGCTGGTTGGACCCTGCAGCGGCGTCGTTTGAAAGCACTAATTGGTCTGTCCCACATATTCGGCCCGTGCTGACCGTTTCTATAAGATCATCGCGCCTATTATTTCTGGTATCAAATGCTTGGTCGCAGAGATTTAGCGCAAACAAATCAACGATATTAGTCATAGAATTCATATCTCCAGCAGAAAAGAAGCGCCCAATTGCCAGCCACTGCTATTATTGTATTTTTTAGTACGCAGACAACGTGCGAGGTCCATCTCGACTGAGCGTCGAGCTGATTCGCTCGTACGATAAGTGACCGAACAGGCGCCGTATGTGCTGTCGGCGTCACAGATGAATTTGAGTATCCGAGAATACATTTGACAGCTGAGTGCCCTGTGCAGCCGGCTCGGCAGAGCTGACGTGTCGTCTCACAAGGGTGTGGCGGTTTACGCGGCGATCAGTCTGACCGCGTGCGATCTCGATGCGCCGGTCACGATCAGTGCTCTCGCGCCGGAAGGGAGCATCGGTGGTGAAGGAGCGATTGCCCTCCTTCAGCAAAGCGAGAGCCTGATCGGGAGTGAGATCCGTGTGGGCACCGGAAGCGGCGTAGGCGCGCCACGAACCACCATTTAGAGCGGCAAAGCTGCCCAGAGAGGCACAGCAGGCACAAGCAACGAAGCTGCGGCGGCTGATCAGGGGCATGGGCGTATCCTCGGATTTCTTATGCGAGGAGAACGCTTTGGCAGCCTGAAAGGTCTCTCAGCTTATGCCCGCCACATCGGACCCATGAGCGCGAACCTGCGGCACCGCTACCCCCCGCAGATCAGGACCAGCCGTAACACAGCCCGAGATTTCACCTGGGCTTCTCGCGGCCGCGGCAAGCTGTTTCGTCGCTTTCATAGGCCGTACCCCTCTGAGGCACAGGCTCGGGCCGCTGCCGAGGCTGAGATCGAGCCGCTGCGCGAGTTGGACGTGTTCGGCTGAGTGCCTCACGGGAGCGTTGAGCAACTTCCGCTGACGCTGCGCCGGTCCACGCGATCACGGGCGCGCCGCAGGCC
>NZ_JBAWTG010000218.1:0-5228 GCF_037106235.1 Methylobacterium nigriterrae
ACACGCCACGCTGTCGATGATGAGCATCTGGGCCGGCGCGTGAAACGTGGCTGTCGCCACAGCATTCCCGGCGACGTCGTAGGCCCAGGTCACAGTCGCGGAGGGTGTTACGGTGAGGTCGCTTGAGACCAGGCGGACCTCACGGGACTCGCGAGGCCGCAGCAAGAGCCGATGCGGTCCGAAGCTTACGGATTGCCGGTAGCGGTAGGTCGTTCGGTGGTGGATGCGCAGATTGGCCAATGAACACTCCTGCAGGGCAAATCAGCCAGGCTTCCTCCGTCGCGGCCGTTCTTCTGTGTGTGGATTGGCGCATACACCTCCGACGCCGATCGGCACCGAGAAGTCGTTGATCACATTAGCCCGGCAACCTGGAAGTGTGGCTGCTGATCCACCGCTGTCGGCACCTTTTCGCTGCCAGGAGCCTGTTCGTGCCAACTACGAGACTCAAGCGAAGGCGGGCTTCGATCAGGTCGACCTCGCGCACGAGCCGGCGGAGGACCACATCGTTGGTCACCTGGGAGCGGCGCATGCGGTAGAGAGCGCTCCTCTCGGCTTCAATACCCCCGAGGCGTGGTTCTGCCCCAAACGCGAGTGAAGCTAACGGCTTGGCTTCGTTTCCTGCCGGGTTCCCTTGCCACTCGGGCGGACTGTGCCCATTCCGATGCCAGTCCCCATCCTATCAGCTCCAGGCGTTTTGGGTGAGCCTGGTCCACGTCCTGTCGGCAAACCGGTAGAATCTTCAACATTCTCGCTGCTGTTCACCGGATTTCTCGAACTGCCGATGCCAGCTCCCGTCTGGCTGGTGCGCGGCGTCTGTGCAAGTGCGCTGCTGTATAACGCCAAGACTGCGGCGGCAGCGCAGACAATCTTCAAGTGCATCACGGGGATACCTATCCTGGCTTGATTCACAAGCTAAATCAGGCGGCCGCCGAGGAGTTCGGCAGTCACGCTTTTACGCTCGAGGTCATCGCAGTAAACAGCACGATTTCAATGCAATCAAGGTCCAGCAATGCCATCACCAATGCCATCCAAGACCGATTATAAAAGACATCGCGATCGAACCCAGGAACATAGTTTCTAGCAGAGTATGATTTAGACGATCGTTAATCAACATTTTATATCTATTTACTGCCATTATCCTCCCCAAATTGCTTGACTGCACAGGTATGATCGCGGGACTCGAGTCGCCAAGAGCGGCCTGAGCTTCGCATCGCTTCGGTCTCACCTGGGCGAACATTGATAGCTTGCGCCGCCCCCGTCGCGCGGCGTCGCAATGGCAGAAGGATGATGGTCGCAATCCGCCGGCAAGTTACGAGTGACAATCCTTCAATCAGCTCCTCGTCATTCCTACCCGTGTAGCCCCCGGCCGGGTACATCTTGCCTGTTGCGCGAAGTGTAAGAGGGCGATTGGCAGTCACGATCTCACGCATTTTGCGCGAGGTACGCACCATTCCTTAGAAATTACTTCTCCGATAAAATATTAGCACACTCCCGAGAAAAACTCTAATGGTTTTTCCCGTAGCGTGGGGGGTCGCAATTTTTCGTAAGTTGGCTTTTTAAGCTTCGGCTTATCTGAGTGCGCGGAGAAGGCATCGTCGCAAGCCGCTGCTCGCTTCCTCATGACGCAGGTTGATCGGCATGCACGAGGTAGCTCTTCATCGACTCTGGATATCGCTGGCGAAGTTAGGGAGAGGCCGTCGTGGCGAGGAGGCGGCTTAAGGGCTACGGCGCGTAGTGGTGTTCGGGTCCCGCCTGCGATCCAGCGGAGCATGCATGCCAAGCTGAGCGCGGCGGCCTGTCTTCCTCCGACATGAAGCCCAAGCTGTCTTTGGGCTGTCGGCCACCCGCACCCGTCACGTTCCCGGACATAGCCTTCCGCCTACCCATGGCTGCAGCCATGCAGTAACCTCTCTTCTTGCCCGGTCCAAAATACCGGTCAGGTCATCCTTGGTCCTCCACGCCGCCCTTCGCGAGAAGCAGGCCGTGGCTGAGAAGGACGGCTGGTACACCGGGAAGTACGGAAATCCGACAGAGAAAAAGCGGCTGAACGAAGAGGCGGCCGAGAACGAGGCCCTGGCCGAGCGCATCTTCAAGGTGCTCGGCGACTTGATGGAAACCCGGAACTAGCGGCGCGGTGATGAACAGCCCTGAGACCCGCCGCCACTCTCGACTGTTCCTAAGCCTCACGCTCGGGCTCGCCGTGTTCATCGTCGGCGGCATGCTGCTGATCTGGCTGTTCGCATGACTGAGGCGCTCTGGCACGAGAGCATCACTGACGACTTCAAGCACGACCGTGCCTTCTCGCACCTCGACGGCGTCCCGGCCCCGATCGCGCAGGAGGAGCGCGTGAAGGAGTTGCTGCAGGCCCAGGCCGCCGGGGAGTTCCGGCTTCGGCTTATCCTCAGCGAGGCGGTCGACCTGAAGAAGGTTCCGCAGCACGGCCGCTTCTGGTGAGCCCGAGGCTCGCGTTGTAGGCAGACGTTATTCGCTTAGAATGCTGTCCAGACCAAAAGAAGCAGGTGCCTCGATTGCCGAAAATTCTATTAGGTTTTAGCCTGCTAAGCTTGACGGCAGTTCAGGCGCTTGCCGGCCCGATTACTAAATCCGAGACAAAGCTGCTCACGAACGATGGTGAAATACTTTACCTGTCTGCTGAGAATATCAAAGAGGCCCCTAACGCGCTTGGCGACGAAAGCCGGATGAAGGAAATCGGCTGTATTCTCGCCAAGCAGGGTATCGAGGCGGTACGCCTGGAGCCCGAGGAAATGACCGGTGGCGGCAAGCCGTGGCAGGTACGGCTCACGATACCTGGAAGGGGCAGTGTCATTGTATGGGGTTATGGGTTCATGTTCACTCTACGCGACGGTAGAGCGATACCTCGTGAGTATTGGTGAGGGGCGCCTGTCACGCATCGAGCGGCAGATCTGAGAGGTGTGGGCGACCCTGTCCCAATACACTCTCAGAATCCCATCCCGAAAACGGCTCGCGTCTCGATGGCAGCGTCTCAGATTGAACGCGGTCGCTCGCCTTGTTTCGAACAGGCTGCACGTTCACTCTGCTGAGATGACTGAGACGCTGACGACCTCTGCCCTGTGCCAGCTGAAGCTCATCTCCGACGATGAGGTGAGCGCGGCCGTCGATGCCTTCATGGCTGATGCGCTGGCACCTCCGTTTGTGTTCAAGGAGGGCTACCGGCTCAATCTCGGCAAAGCAGTCCGGAATCATCCCGGTGCTGATGACGTCGTGAACCGGCGCAAGCTCGGCTCGCAATTGCTTCGTCCCTTCGTGCGCGCGGCCATTCTGCAAGCTCGGCCTGCGAGAGGTTAGGCCAGAGCGGTCAGCCGCCGATCTCAACGATATCGGTCACGATCGCTCCTTCCTAGATCCGGACAGCTAATCTTGGCCAGAACGGCAAGCTGTGGGGCGTCGCGGCAGCTGCTGGCGTTGGCCGGCTGCGGTGTTGAGGGCAAAACGCGGCGCCCTACCGGTTCCTTCCTGACCTTGCGCGATCAGGCGGCCGCTTGGCTGAGACGCTCAGCCTCGGTCCGCCACGCCTCACGCTCCTGTTCTGCCTCGGCGAGTTGCGCCCGTAGCGCGGCGATCTCCGCCCGCAGCTTCCCTGCCCCGTCTTTGTCTTGCAGCGCCGTCCGCAGATCCGGCAGGGCCGCAATGTTCAGCGCGACCCGCCGCGCCTCCTCGCGCGACATGTAGCTGCCGACGGCCTGTTGGGCGGTGTCCTCGGAGTAGAAGGCATAGGCCAGTGGAAGGGCAGCTGCATCCTCGATGCGGAACACGCCCTCGAACTCGATCATGCGCCAGGGCGCGAAGAAGCGGCGCGGCTCGTCTGTCATGGTGCAGGTCCGTGCCTTGAGACCGCTCACAAGGAAGGGATGGTGCGGTCCGGGAGATCGGCATTGAGGAGGGCCTCACCGACCGATGATGCGCAAGCAGCCAGTGGGGTCAGCCCGCCAGATGTGGGGGATTGGCCGGCGGGTGAAGTCACGGTCGGCCCAAAGCGTTAACGCCTGCTTACCAACCTTTACCCCACCTGGGACGTGTACGGCCGCGCACAAGCTTCCGGCTCAAGCCGAACTGGCGGCCGCCGCAGCCGGTTCGGCGTGGCGCGGTCGGCGTTCTACCGCTGCATCGCCAAGGCGAAGGGGCATAAGCCGCATCGGCGGCTCGCAGCGCCTGCAGTGGCCATGCGCCTTGCCGGCTGACCGCCGCACTGCTTACTGTGCCCGATGAGTGAATCACCTACGACCGGCGAGCTCGTTACCAAAGGAGCTATTACGGATGACGACGTGCGCGTCGCGGTCGATGCGTACCTAGCGGGAGATGACACGAGGGCCTTCGCCATTGCGGACGGCTACAGGCTGAACGTCCCCGTAGCGGTTGAGGACTCGCTCGTCGCAAACAGTCTCCTGGCTCGGGCCGGTGCGTCGGCAGCATCACGAAGAGGCGTAGTGCGCACCGCGATCCTCTTGGCCCGGCCGGCGAAGCGATGAGTGGCCGTCAGCCCAAGCAACATGGCCGGCCTCTGCTGAGCGTGGTCCTAGGAGCGGCCTTCGTCCTCAGTTGCATGCTGATGGCCTGGTTGTACCAATGACTGAATCCCGCCGCTTCCCCGCCCCTGGCGCATCGTCGAACTCAGGGAGTGCAGCAAGGTCGAGGACGTGAACGGGGTGGGGCTCGCCGCCTTCTACTTGGAGGACGATCCTGGACGCCGATCCGAGATGCGGCGCATGTCTCGTGAGGAGGCGCGGCGGATAGCCCAGGCCTTCGCGATGCTGCCGGATCAGCGGGAGGCGATGGGGCTGAGGTCGGCGTAGGCACGAAAATGCCCGTGGGGCGGGAGGCTAGAGCAGATCCCGCGCTGCTTGAGACAGGTTTGCGGGTGACGCGTTGACGGGTGAAGGAGCTTGCCCATGCCGTCACCTTTGTCTGTTGACCTGCGCGAGCGTGTCGTGGCCGCCGTGGCAGCAGGTGCCTCCTGCCATCGCGCCGCAGCCCGCTTCGGGGTCAGCGTGTCGAGCGCCAGCCGCTGGTCGGAGCGCTTCCGGCACGAGGGCCAACTCGCCTCCAAGCCGATAGGCGGCGATCACACCTCGAAGCGGATCGAGGCCCACGCCGCGCTGATCCTGCCGACCTCCCAGCAGGAGCCGCGTCTCTTTCTGCGCGAGCTGCGCGACCGGCTGGCTGAGCAAGGCATGCAGACCAGCACGAGC
>NZ_JBAWTG010000219.1:0-5207 GCF_037106235.1 Methylobacterium nigriterrae
TGCAGCCTTAGCAGCAGGGAACAGGCTTGCGGCCGTTTTGGGGCTTCCTACGCGGCCGTGTGTTCGGAACAGGCGATGCGGGCCGAGGTTGGTCGAGTCCACACACCCGAGACCCAGCCTCTATGCAAGCCTTGGTGCTTCCCCTCGCATTGGCAGCCGTATTCACAGGCGGGTGCATGGCGATCCATGCCCTGAACCGCAAATGGGCCGAGCAGGTGCTTGAAACGCTCGGGATACTGTTCATGGGGGCGTGCCTGCTCGTCTTTCTCACGATCGTGACGCGCGACCTGCCGTCCGGGTACGCGAGCAATCCCGCCGCCCTCTCGGCCTCCGCAATGGCCATGTCCGGTGGCGCAGCCCCGCACCCTGTTCGGGCCCAAAGGCTGTCGCACCAGGCCACCTACGCCGCGAGCCGTGCCAGTACCCGCTGAACCTGCACCGCGTCTACCGCACTCCCCACCGCGTGCCGTCGGGAGGCCACGATCCGTCAGCGCCCGCGTAGTGCCGTTGGCCGAGGTGACCAGAGCGGGAAGCCGTTCTCTCGCGACTTGCCGGCTCCCACCGCGGGGCCGAGCATCCTCGGTGCGCCCTGTCGCGAGCAGGGTGGCAGGCACCGGCCGCGCCCGTGTTCTCCCAAGGTCGCGGTGTTGCGGTCGGGGACCCCGCCTCCGGGGCCATTTGTTCCCATAATTCCACTTACGCGAATTATCCGAGGGCTCGCGCGCGCGAGAACAGGCTTATGGAACCGGCATCCGCTCGGGCTGGCTTGCCCGCCGCCATGCGCTCGGCGTCATGCCCGACCAGCGCCGGAAGGCGTGCGTGAAGGCGGCCGGCTCGGAGAAGCCCAGGGCGGCCGAGATCTGTGCGACGCTCATGCCGGTGTCAGCCAGGAGGTGCTTGGCCACCCGGAACCGAGCCTCGTTGACAAGCTGTCTGAACGTCGTGCCCTCGGCCTGTAGCCGGCGCCTCAAGGTGCGGCGGTCGATCCTCCTCAGGTGCGCCACGTGCTCCGCTTGGCAGCGCTGCTGGGTCACCCCAGTCTGAAGATACTGGCGAAGCTCATCCGTCAGCGAGGGCGGCTCTCCGGCTGCGACCGTCCCGTCTGGGAAGCCGTTGGTGCGTAAGCCGGTAGGCGAGAGCATGGAAAATCCTCCTGCTCTCAGATGGAACAATATGCAGTCCCCTGCCTGATCGGACGAGACACCCCGGGCGCGGGCGCGTGGTCTCTGCGGATATTGGCGGCCCTCACGAGGGCGCAGCATCATCGCGCGCTCTAGGGCCTCGGGGCGCAGGCACCGGCCGCGCGCTTCCCTTGCAGCCTGTCGCGGCCGGTGCCCCTGCTCCATAAATCCCCGTCAGTGAATTTCGTGTCCTCGCGCGTGGACGGGCCCAACTCATGTTAGGGCCTGCCTCCGACGGTCTGTGTAGGAGCAGACAATCGCTGGCTCTACTTCCTGGCCGTCAGCGCCTGTGAGACCTGCGTGCTCTCGCCTGTTGCCTGCAGAGAACCTTGTGCCGCGCTACTTCTTCGATTTTCACCACGGCAAGTGGACCCACGATAGGGTTGGGTCCGAGTGGGCGACCATCGAAGATGCCTATCGGGAGGCCAAGCGCCTCTTGCCCGCCATTGCCCGAGACGAGGTGCCTGATGATGGGCAACAGACCATCTACACAGTGCTGGTGAAGGACGAGGATGGTCAGCCTGTCTACACGGCAACCCTGACCTTTTCCGGGCTTCCGCTGCCCCCATAGTCATTGCGGCGAGATCCCATAACGCCCAATCGGCGAAGGCAGGCGCGATGGCTGGGCGCATTGCATGCACTCACGTGCAGGGCAGATCTCGCGCGGGAACGGCCCTCAAGCCACGGTACCGAGCGATGAGGCCGGCTAATGCTCGATGATGTCGCGGAAGGGGTCCAACCTGTCGTCCAAGCTCGTGAGGCGGTCGGCAAGGCTCGGCTCACCAAGCGCCAGGGCCACCAGGAGGAACAGCACGGCAATGACGAGAAGAGCCATCGGGACGAACTCCTCAGCAGCTCAGAGGATACGCCTCACAGGGTTTTCGACTGGTAGGCACGCTGGCGAACCGGAAGCAGCCACCAACGGCTTGGCCGTGATCGAGCTGGGGCAACAGGCAGGGCTGCGATCTGCCGGGCCAGAGCGGCGCGATGATCCTGCATCAGCTGCAGGGTACGCCGCATCGCCTTGAGGATGATGTGCGCGCTCATCAGCCGGTGCCCCTCAGAGGCAGCGGCTTGGCTGATGGCGCACATGCGCTCCTCGGCCTGGGCGAGGAGAGCGGCGCCCTCCTCAAGGCAGTGATCCACTTCCGCAAGTGCGTGCAGCTGACCTAACGGTGTGGTCATGACAGGGCCCCTTCCGGACGGCAGAGGCTGGCTACGGGCAGATGCCGAAGGCGCCGCAATGATCGGTTGCGGCTCTGTCGGCGTGGCTCACGGGCGGTGCGACCGCAGCGTGAGAGGTCGGTGGATCGATGAGGATCGTTGCCCAGAACGCACCAGCAGCCAGCACGAAGGCTGCGGCGCACAAGCTTAGCGCACGCATCTCGCAGCTCCTGACTTCACTGAGCCGGAAATCTACTTAGATGCCACACCGAATCAACACTCTATGTTAGTTCGTTTGCAGTAAGATGATGTATTAAATAGTACGTATCTGCAGGGTCGCCTCAATAGTTGGGGCGTGATATTCTCGTGGCCTCCGCACATGCTCACGTCCGCCACTTCGACTCTCGCTTAGTCGGCAGAGCCAATCTGGCGTGGGTGGGGTTTGACGGCTCGAAACTCTGGAAGAAAGGCGCGAGCAACGACAGCATATCCTAGAGACCATCGCGCGGCTCGCTTCGGCTGCACCTTGAGGCGTCCGGTTCCTACGGCTTGCCAGTCCCGGCCGCGGCACACAGCATCCTCGTGCGCCCTGAAGCGACACAGGGTGGCAGGCACCGGCCGCGCCCGTGTTCTCCCAAGGTCGCGGCGTTGCGGCCGGTGACCCCGCCTCCAGGCCGCTTGTTCCCATAATTCCCCTTGCGCGAAGGGCACGGCGCTGATTATGCGAATTCTGCGGCCTCGCGCGCGAGGACGGGCTTATCGAACGCGAGCATCGGCAGTGGCTGGATCGCAGTTCATGCCCAGAGCGGCGCGAGGATCCGGGCATAGCACGAGCTTGCCTTCAAGACCGCCCGCTTCGAGGCGGCTATGCGCCTCGGCGACCTCATCGAACGAGATCCGCTCGGCGACGCGTGGCCGGATGGCGCCCGTCGCCAGCAGATCGAAGAGCCGCTCCAGGTCCTCCTGGAACCAGGCGGGATGTCGCGCCCGCATCGTATTGATCGAGTAGACGCGAGCGCGCTTGCCGCCCGGCAACCCCCTCCACAGATACAGGCGCGCCATCCACGCCAGGATGGTGGGCAGGCGACGCCGCGCCTGCACGCTCGCCGAGTAGCCGTAGACGCAGAGCAGGCCGCCAGGCTTGAGCGCCGCGAAGGAGCGGCGATAGTCCTCCTCACCTATGCCATCGAAGACGACGTCGAACCCGCTTGGCAGGACGCGCGTGACGTCGTCACGCCGGTGGTCGATCGGTGTGGCGCCCAGCCTGCGGATGAGTGCCGCGTGCTCGCCAGGCGCCGCGCCCCACAGCTCGAGCCCGGCCATCCTGCCAAGCGCAAGCAGCGCCTGACCGACGGCGCCGGCGGCGCCCTGCACGAGCACGCGCTGGCCCCCCTGCGCCCGGGCTGCGCGGTGGAGGAGCTGGTATGCGGTTGTCCAGCTCAGGATCAACGCGGCCGCCTCCGCCGCGTCGACGCCAGCCGGCACGCGGATCAGGCGGTCGGCCCGGAGCGTCCGCCAGGCGGCGTTCGAGCCGAGGACCGTCATGTCGGCCACACGGTCGCCAAGCTGGAAGCCTGCCACGCCGGCACCGAGCTGGTCGATCTCCCCGACCACGTCGTAGCCCAGCACGAGCGGCGGCCGGTAGTGGATCGTCTGCGGGTAGAGGCGGCGCCGGATCACCACGTCGGTGTACTCCAGGCTTGAGGCGAGCACGCGGACCCGCACCTCGCCCCGGCTAGCTGTCGGCAGGGGAGCGTCGACCACTTCCAGCCCGTCAGGGCCGCCGAAGCGCTTCAAACGAACAACCCGGTTGCGCGGCTCCGTCATGAGCGGGTTCCTCGCAGCATGCGTGCGCTGCCCGGCATCGGCGTGGCTAACGCGCGCCCTTCCGCAGGGCGAGCTCCATCGCGAGGGGGTTGCAACAGGATGCATGAGCCAGGACCCCGCGCCTTGCGCCAGATCAACTGCATGGCGCCGCCAGCCGCCGCTAGCCCATGTGCGGAGAGCTCTGTTGCTGCGAGCGGTGGGTGACCCCTGCCCGCCTCAGAACCGCTTCTCGTGGTCCCGCAGCGCGGCCCGCATCGTGGATACCGCCGCCATCGTCCTTGCGCGCATGGTGCGCGTGCCGCTGGATTGGATCTATCTGGGCGAAGAGGCATGGCTCCCCGCAGAGCTGCGGGACAAATTGCGCGAGGCCGCCCAGGCGGACGCGAACCAGGAAGCTCCATAAACGCCCTTACGCGAACTTTCCGAGTGCTTACGCGCGCGCGAGACGGCTTATGGACCCGGCCGGGCCCAGCCTTGCACGCGGCCCCGCCCGCCCGCACAGTGCCGCCGCCGGCGGGTGTTTCCTTCCTAGGACGCTGGGCCCGCCGGTCGGATGCACTTGCGGGGATGGCCGGTCGCGCCGGCCGTCCCCGTCCTCTTCCAACGGATTGTCGGCCCCGGTCATGGGGCGCAGCATCGCCGGGCGCCGCGGTGCGACCGCGGTGACAGGCGCCGGCCGCGCGCCTCTCCCCCTCGGCGTGCGGCGGTCGGTGACCCCGCCGACTGCTTGACCCGGACAGCCGGCGGGGCTCGCCCGCCAAGCCGGGGAAAGGGCTATCAGCAGCGGGCGATGCTCAGGATCGGCGCGAACGGTTAGCCGGCCGTTACCGGCCACATCGCAGCCCGATTTCGCGCCCAAGGCGGCGGACGTTTTCCCTGATCGGTTGCCGCCCACGCCACCGGCTGGCGCCACAAGCGCGCGGATGCCAGCTGGTGGTGATCCTCCTCTGAATGAGTGGACACCTCTGCTACGCTCCCATGGGGGCTGGAAGGTGTCTGATGGGGACAACGAAACGAACGTTCACGCCGGAGTTC
>NZ_JBAWTG010000220.1:0-5189 GCF_037106235.1 Methylobacterium nigriterrae
CATGCTGTTGCCGCGATGGCCGAGATGCGGGTCGCCCTCGGGCATCTGTCGCCGGCCGAGCGCGGACTTCTGGCATGCCGTGGGCGTGCTCGACCGCCTTCGCTCCCGTCCGCTTGCCGTAAGTGATTGCCGGCTCTCACCCCGAGGCACAGCATCGTCGTGCGCCCTGCCGCGCGACCAGGGTGCAGGCACCGGCCGCACGCGGCTTTCTTCCCGAGGTGCCGGCGTTGCGGTCGGTGACCCCGGCTAGGTTGGAGCCCCGGAATGGCAAGCGAGTCCGTCTGCCGCAATACCAATCTGACGAGCTTTGCCGTAGGCGAATGTGCTGCGGCTGCCCCCATGCTCTACGGGCCGCACAGCACCCCATCACAGACGGAGAATGGAATGCAGGCGCCGCCGGCGGCCTACAATGTCTTTCGCCGCAAGCGAAAACCGGCCCTGCACTGCGCCGTGCGCCAGGACCGACCTGTGCCCACGTTCGTCAACGGCGAGACCTGGGATTTCGGCGGCATCGCGACGATGACGGAGCCGCCGCCCGGCTTCCAGCCCGAGGCCGCACACGAGGCGATGCGGCTGACCGGCTACTACCTGTTCCACGCACTGCAAGCGTGAGCGGACGAGGCGCCGCTTACCAGAGCCGCAGGGTCCAGCCGAACCCCACGGCCATGGGGCTCACCAAGAGGAGCGCCAGGGCAACACGTTGGATCCGCGCCCAATTCCCTTCTTCCGCAACGTAGTCGTTCATCGAGAGCCCCAGAAATTCCGGCGCCTAACGTCGTGGGCCGGACTTCAGTTGCGAGCCTTCAACGGATGGAGGAAGACCCCGCCGGCCGCTCCGAAGGCCGGCGGGGCGCCTGCTGCCGACAGGACAGTTCGCGACAGGCAGCGGGAAGGTCACCGCCGAGGGTTAAGAGGGCCCTAACCACGTCGGATTACATCCGGGAAACCGTCGCGATTTCGCCCGTTTAGGTCCGCGGACTCGTCACTCGCACGAGTTCAGGAGAGCGTCATGGTCATCCTCAATCCGCTCACGGGCCAGCTTGTCGAGGTGCCGACGCCGAAGCCGCGCCCACTCGCCAGCTGACCTCGGCCCAGGATCAGGGCTCCTTCGCGACTGAGCGCCTGGAGCCCTTCGGCGCGGCAGAGTGCTCCGAGAACACCTCCTGGCACATGCTGCCGAGGCTCGTGCGCATCACGCGGCGGGCCCATTCGCGCCGCCCCTCGTCCATCAGGTTGAGCGCGCTCTCCTTCGGCGTCTCCTTGGCACAGCCTTTCATGACCTTCATCGAGGGGTACGGCTCGTCCCGTGCGCAGGACTTCTTCGCCTGCAGGAACAGGCCATAGTCCCGGAAGTGCTTGGGGCAATCGTCGGCCTGCGTGGGTGCTGAGGCGAGCGTTGCGACGGCGAGGGCCAGCGAGAGGCGTGCGAGCATGTTCGTCCCCGAGAACTCCTGCCAGCCCTACATGGCTCAGTGCCAAGCCCTAGCCAGGGCAGCGTGGCGATAGCCACGACCGTACGTGAGGCAGCGGCTCCATAACGCCCAGTCGACGAACCACGCCGGAGTCGAATGGCGCCTGCTAAGTTCCGCTGGAGCAAGCCCTATTGAAACGCGGGTGTTCTGAGAGGGATCGTCAGCGCTATTCCTGCGAGACGGCTGCTACACTCCTCACTGGGCCAGACGCTGAGCTAAACAGAAGAACGTTGGACCCGCCGATGATTGCCCCCGAGGGGTCGCGCAGAGGTGCCGGATAGGCCACGAACGGCACCCTGGTGCCGTCCGGCTGCTCCACCACGGCCTGCACGTCCTGGATCGCCTGACCCTCTCTCAGAGCCACGGCCATCGCGTACTGATCGTGCGGCAAGGCCGTGCCGTCCCTCTGGTAGAGGCGCCAGGATCCGCACCAGCGATCTCTGCCGATCTCAGGACGGCGCCCCCACAGGTCGACGGCAACTTCGTTGTAATAGGTCAACCAGCCGTTTGCGTCCGTGACATAGAGAGCGACAGGCATTGAATGAGCGCGCAAAAAATCTAATCGGTTGGAGCATACTCCAATTCTAATCAAACTGACACCTATTGCTCAACTGTTCACTCCAGTACATACCTCTCGGCATGAGAAGTTTCGGATTGTTTCTGGATCAAATGCCGGCTAACCACGTGCGGGGTGCGCACTTCTGGATCCAGTGCGATTTGGCATCAACTCCTACCGGAGCGGAGGGGGGGCCATGATACAACTTGCTGCCGACCTCCAAGCTGCGGCGCTGGCCAATGAGAGCATCGCCTTCGAGCTGAATGCTGCGGCAGCCCACTTCGACCGGCAGGGGCAGCAGGATGTGGCCGAAGCTCTGCGGGAGCAGGCCGCCGCTCTTCTCACAGAGGCGTCGCGCCTCCAGACCGAGACAGAGGCACCGATGCGGCCAGCTCGGCGGACAGGTGCCCAGCACTCCTCTCAGCGCAGACGCCGCCGCCGCTCTCTGGAAGGTCCTCAGCCGATCGAAGACTGCGCGTTCTGGCGTACGACCAGCGGGAGCTTGCGGGGGATTGACCTGCTCCTGATGTAGCCGCTCCGGTCAACTTCCTGCTGACCGCCATCCATATCGACGCTCCATAACGCCCAATCGGCGAGAGGATTCGTGGAATGGGCGTTATGGAGCCGCTGAGTAGATTTGGATACGCCGGGACTTCGGCACGGTGTTGCTGCCGTCCAGCCGGAGCAACCGGACAGAGCGCCGTCCGCGTTCATGAGCCATGCCAGGTTAGTCGCGTCAGGCGGGAACAGCCCGGCGGGTCACGGGGCGTCGTGCTCGGCCCGAAGGAGGTGCAGGTGCTCGCGCATGTCCACGAGGGTGGCCTCGAACGCAGCGAGAAGGTCCTCGGCCACCGCCGTGTCGTGTCCCTGCTCCCGGAGCCCGGTAATGAGAGCGGTCTGCCGGACAGGCGATCGAGGCGAGGTACTGTCGCCAGCCGGCGGGGGTGAAGCGGATATTGCCCTGCACTGGCCCATCAGTCCCGGTGAGGTGGTGGACCCGCTCCAGGTTGGCGACCCTACAGGTGCAGCGCAGATTGCGACTGGGTCTCACCGAATTTGGGTGGGTCTAGATGAGGGAATGCCATCTTGCGTCGACCCGACCTCAAGACCCTGCAGCTCTTCATCGCTGTGTGCGAGGACGGCACCCTGACCGGTGCAGCCCGCCGAGAGAACATTGCCCAGTCCGCGTTGAGTAAGCGGCTGGTCGAATTGGAACGAACGCTGGGCGTCGAGCTGCTGCATCGCCGAGCGACGGGAATGGCGGTGACCCCGGCGGGAGAGACCCTGCTCCACCATGCTCGCCGCATGCTGACCAACGCCGACAACATGTCAACGGAACTGGCCGAGCATGCCAAGGGGGTGCGGGGTTTTGTCAGGGTGTTGGCTAACCTCTCGGCGATCGTCGAGTTTCTGCCGGAAGACCTCCAGAGCTTCCTCGCGGCCCAGCCTGCCATCCGGGTCCAGCTAGAGGAGCGGCCGAGCCTGCATGTCGTGGCTGGCATCCGGGACGGGGCAGCGGATTTCGGGATTTGCGCGGGCGACACCCCGACGCTCGACCTTGAGAGCCGGACCTATCGTCATGATCGGCTCGTCATCGTCATGCCTACCAGCCATCCGCTGTCCGGACGCGCGGCCGTCGCGTTCGCCGAAGCGCTCGACTACGACCATGTCGGGCTCCATGCCGAGAGTTCGATCTACGCCAACCTCCGCGCCGAGGCGCATCGCGTCGGGCGTCCATTGCGCCTCCGCGTCCATGTGCCCAGCTTCGACGCAATATGTCGGATGGTACAGGCCAATATGGGCCTCGGTGTTATTCCCGCGCCGGTTTATGACCTGCTGGGTCCGCCGATGCATCTGACCGCCGTGCCGCTGAGTGACGACTGGGCGACGCGCAAGTTGTTGGTCGTAACGCGCCGGTCGCCCCCGGCGCCAGCAACGCGGTTGCTCCTCGACCACTTACTCTCCCCCAAAGCTTGAGCGAGGGCATTCCAGGCGTTCGCGTTCGGAGAATACTCGATCGCGCAATACGTTTGGACACTGCTTTCTTGCATACGTAGGGTAGAAAAAAAGTAATCAGGAGGAAACAAGATGAGTGGTCCGCTTGCCGGAATCCGTGTGCTTGAACTCGGCCAATTGATCGCCGCGCCGTTCGCCACGAAGCTCATGGCGGAGTTCGGCGCCGAGGTCATCAAGGTCGAGCCGCCGGAGAGTGGCGACCCCCTGCGCAAGTGGCGCAAGATGCACGAGGGCACCTCGCTCTGGTGGTACCTGCAATCGCGCAACAAGAAGTCGATCGCCGTCGACCTGAAGTCGGCTGACGGCCTCGACGTCGTCAAGCGGCTCGCCGCAAGCGCCGACGTCGTGATCGAGAACTTCCGGCCCGGCGGCCTAGAGAAGCTTGGCCTCGGCTGGGACGTGCTCTCGGCGTTAAACCCGAAGCTCACCATGGTGCGGATCTCGGGGTACGGCCAGACCGGCCCCTACCGCGACCGGCCGGGCTTCGGCGCGATCGGCGAGGCGATGGGCGGCATCCGCTACACCACTGGCAGCCCCGACAGTCCCCCGGCTCGCGTCGGTGTTAGCATCGGCGACACGCTCGCCTCACTGCATGGCGTCATCGGCGCGCTGATGTCGATCCTCAACGTCAAGACCAACGGCGGCCGCGGCCAGATCGTCGACGTGTCGCTCGTCGAGAGCGTCTTCAACGTGATGGAGAGCCTCGTTCCCGAATACGACCTGCTGGGCGAAATCCGGACCCGTACGGGTGGGGCGTTGCCGGGCATCACGCCCTCGAACACCTACCCGACGCGGGACGGCGGCTACGTCGTCATCGCGGGCAACAGCGACCCGATCTTCCGCCGCTTGATGAATGCGATCGGCCGCCCGGATCTGGCCGAGGATCCGGACCTGCGCAGCAACGACGGTCGCACAGCTCAGTCCGCCATGCTCGACAGCGCCATTGCCGACTGGTCGAAGGGACGCACGATTGCGGAAGCGCTCGCCGCCCTCGACGCCGCGGACGTGCCCGCCGGGCGCATCTACTCGGTGGCCGACATCGTGGCCGACCCGCACTACGCCGCCCGCGACATGATCCTCGACACCGAGCTTCCGGGCGGCACGCATGTGCGGATGCCCGGCATCGTGCCGAAGCTGTCCGAGAC
>NZ_JBAWTG010000221.1:0-5150 GCF_037106235.1 Methylobacterium nigriterrae
CATCCTGTCCCGGGAAGTGCACCGACACGCCAGACCAAAACCCGCGGCCAGCCGTCGATGAGCCGGATATAGACACGCAACCCTAAACCGTCAACCCGGCCTTCGCATCAACCCCGACCGGGCCGGAAGGCCCGCTGGAAAGCGCCCGAGGCGCGGCGAGCGATCCGGCAAAGGTCGCGCGTCCGCTCGGCTCGATCCGCGCGTGCATTCGTGCCAGATGGGGACGGATCTCACATTTGCGAAGGACCGACGATGAAGCTGGCGCCCGCCCTTGCTCTCCTGCTGCTCTGGACCTCGCCGTCCGGTGCGGTCGAGGGGCGATACCGGGTCGAAGGGGAGAATCCGGGCCAGTCGCAGACCTACCGGGGCGAGGCTCTCGTCCGGAGGACGGGCGAGACCTACAGCGTCATCTGGCAGATCGGGTCGGGACGCCAGGTCGGCACCGGCATCCTCACCGGGTCGGTGCTCTCGGTCGTCTTCCAGGCCGTCGGTTCCACGGGCGGCGGGATCGCGAGCTTCGAGGTGGTGGACGGGAAGGTCGGGACCGGGCGCTGGAGCCCGATCGGCGGACGGAACACGGGAAGCGAGCGGTGGGCCTGGACCTCGAAGGACTGAAACCCTCGCCGGGGCCGCGTCCGGCTCCGATCGCGTGCCGTCCGCGTCAAGGAAGAAGAAGATGTCGGATCTGCTGATCATCATCCCGCTGTATCGCGGCGTCGAGCTCATCGCGGAACTGTTTGCCAACCTCGGCGACATGGCGGAGGAGATCAACGAACTGAACGCGGAGGTTCTGCTCGTCAACGATTCCCCGGATGACCCGGAGCTTGCCGCCGCGCTCCTGCCCGCCATGCAGGCCCTCGGGAACCGTGTCGAGGCCCGTCTTCTCGTCAACCCGCGCAATCTCGGCTTCATCCAGACGGCGAACCGAGGCCTTGAGCGTGCGCGCGAATCCGGATCCGACGCGCTTCTCCTGAACTCCGACGCGCTGCTCACGCGCGGATCGCTCCGGGAGCTGCGCGCGGTATCGCGCAGCGATCCCCTGATCGCGGTCGTGAGCCCCCGCTCGAACAACGCGACGATCTGCAACTCGCCCTACGATCGGCGCTTCCGCGCCTACGACCGTGCCGATGCGCTCGCTGCCCACCAGCGGATCCTGAAGCATCTCCCGCGGACGACCTACGTACCGACGGCCGTCGGGTTCTGCCTCTACATCCGGGGCATCGTCCTGCAGGAATTCGGCCTGCTCGATGAGGTGTACGGGGCGGGCTACAACGAGGAGAACGACTTCATCATGCGCTGCGGGCGGCGGGGGTACCGCGCCGTCATGGCGAACCGGGCTTTCGTCCATCACCTCGGCAGCGTTTCGTTCGAGCAATCCGGAGAGGGCAGAAGCCCGAGGGAGAAGAAGAATCGCGAGATCCTCGACGAACGCTATCCCGAATATGCGCCGGCCATCGAGCGCTACTTCGAGGGGACGGAATACCTCTCGCAGCTTCTCTGCTCCGGGCTGATTCCCGATCGCGACGGGAAGATCAGCGTCCACTTCGACTGCATGCACATCGGCGCCTACCACAACGGCACCTTCGAGCATGCGAAGAAGCTCCTGGCCGCCTTCGCCGAGAGGTTCGGCGACAAGTATCATCTCTACGTCAGCTGCGAGCCGGACGCCCTCGCTTTCCACGAGCTCTCGCGGATCCCGGGCGTGACCTACCGCGTGGAGGAGGAGCCCGAGGCCAGTCCCTACGGCGTGACGATCCGGCTCGCGCAGCCCTTCAACTGGCGCGATCTCGTCGACGTCTCCTGCTCGGCGCCCGTCAGCGGCTTCCTGATGCTCGATACCATCGCGATGGACTGCCCGAGCCTCGACGAGCACGGGCTCGAGAGCATGTGGAGGCAGATGCTGAACATGGTCTCCTTCATCGGGTTCAACAGCCGGTTCACGCGCGATCAGTTCGCGCGGCGCTTCGCGATTCCGGAGACGGTCACCGAGTTCATCTCCCTGTGCTCGACGACGATCATCGATTACCGTCCGCAGCGCGCGAACCCCGTTCGCCGGCAGGATGCCAAGCGGATCCTCGTCGTCGGCAATCACTTCGCCCACAAGAATGTCCGGACGGCCGTGGAACTCCTGAAGTCCGCCGTGCGCGGGCACAGGATCGTCGTTCTGGGCGTCGATTTCCCGGACGATGCCGGCATCGACAGCTTCAAATCGGGCAGCCTCACGCAGGAGGACGTCGACCAACTCTACGACAGCGCGTCCGTGGTGCTGTTCCCGAGCTACTACGAAGGCTTCGGCCTGCCGATCATGCATGCCCTGGCGCGCAACCTCCCGGTCGTCGCGCGCGACCTGCCGGTCTTCGAGGAGATCCGGGACCGCAGCGAGTACGGACACAACGTCCATCTCCGCGCCAGCACGCAGGACCTCGTCGACCTCGCGGTGAGCGATCTGCCCTGGGCCGCGGCCAGAGAGCCCGTCGCGCGCGTCCAGTCCTGGGAACAGGCCGCGGAGGATCTCGATGCTGGCATCGCGCAGGCTATCGCGCGGTTCGACGGACGGGATCTGAGGCGCAGGATGGAGAGCGCCGAACTGGCCCGGAACTGGTTTGCCGCGATGGACCACGCGGATGCCGTGTGGCTCGGCGGGGGGGAGCGGACGCCGCGCGCGCGGCGCGCGCGGACGCTGCCCGTTCAGCCGGCGCGCAAGGCGTCCCTTCGGGCGCGATGGGCCTCCTATGCCCGGCACAACGATGTGGTCTGGAGCGCGAAGCAGGCGCTGGAGCGGCTCGCGCTGACGCGCAGCCGGCGCGCCGAGGCCCTGCTGCCGGCCATCGATCTCCCGTCCGAAGGCGGCGATCTCGAGTTGACCTCGCCGCATGCCGGCAAGCATCCTGCCGGGAGCTTCCGCGTCGTCTACGCGCGGAATTTCCTGGACTCGTTCTCCATCCGCGAGATCGGGATCCGTCTCCTCGATATCGGCGACAGCCTCCTGATCGGCGGTGTCCTCTACTTCGAGTTGCGCAAGGCGCGGCGCAAGCAGAACCTGCCGGTCAACGTCGATACCCATGAGGGCGTCAGGATTCTCTGCGCGAATGCCGGATTCCGGGTCGCGGCGATCGAGACGAGAGGTTCGCGGACCGTGGTCGCCGCGATCAAGGTGCAGCCTTGGCTCGACATCGCTCTCGATGAGGGCGACGATCAGAACTTCGTCCGCAGCCTGTACAGATCCGCCTTCCGCAGGAACGTGGACGACGACGCGCGCATCTATGTCGACGAATTGGCGAAGGGAGCGACGCGGCTGGACCTGGCGAGGAAGCTGTTTACCTCCGCCGAACGCATCAGCGTGCTCCTCCGCCCGACGGGGCGCGCACGGTTCAACTGACGCGGCAGGCACCGGCGGCGTAAGAGGTCTCGCCATCGCCCGGCGCGGGCCGAAGCCGCGCGCCGCCGGAGAGCGCGGCCTCGATGCCGGCGCCTGAGCGAGACTTCGTGAACGCTCGGCGGCGACCCGCCTGCCCGATCGTGCTAGGTGAGAGCCCGGGAGGGCCGACGCCGATGCGGACCATCGGGCAGCATCTCGTCACGTCGTGGCCGCGGCTGTTCGGCTACGCGCTCAAGCTGACGCGCGAGCCGGAGGCGGCGCGCGACCTCATGCAGCAGAGCGCGCTCCAGGCGCTGTCCGCCGGCTCCGCCCCGGCCGACGAGCGCGCGGCCCGGGCCTACCTGTTCCGCATCGTGCGCAATGCCTTCATCGACCGCATCCGCCGGGCCGCCCTGCGGACCGAGCGCGAGGCGGATGACGAGCGGATCGTCCGGGACCGCTTCGATGACCGCCTGATCGATGCGATCGCGGTGCGCCAGGCCTTCGAGAGCCTCGATGCGGGCTGCCGGCGCGTCGTCGCCTGTGTCGACGTCGAGGGCCTGAGCTATCGCGAGACGGCCGAGACGCTCGGCATCCCGGTCGGCACGGTGATGAGCCGCCTGCACCGGGCGCGCCGCCTGATGCTGCGGCGGATCGCGGAGCGCGACGAAGCCGGCAGGGGGCCAGGATGCGCCGGGACAGGATGCGCCGAGACAGGATGCGCCGGGAGATGATGCGCTGGGAGATGCTCAACGCCTATGTCGACGGCGAGCTCGACGCGGGGGCGCGGCAGGCCGTGGCCGACGCGGCCCGGCGCGATCCCGACGTCGCGGCGCGGATCGCGACCCTGTCGCGATTGAAGGGCGCCGTGCGCGTCGCGGAGCTGGCCGAGCCGCGCGCGGGCCGTCCCGCAGGGGGCATCCACCCGGCCGGATGGGCCTGCGCCGCCCTCGCCCTCATCCTCGGCGGCGCGCTGCTGGTCCGAGAGGCGCGGGTTCCGGAGGCGAGGATCCCTCCGGCCGACCCCGCCCTGGCGGCGTTCGCGGTCTGGACGGGTGCCGGGCCCCCGGCGGACCGGGCGCGGGACGCGGCAGCCGCCCGCGCCGACGAAGCGGCGGTGCCGGACCTGCGCGCGGCCGGGTTCACGCTCGTCCACCTCGCGCCGGCCGGCGACGCGGGCGGGCACCTGGCGGGCTATGCCGGGCCCCACGGCTGCCGCATCGCGCTCTGGACCGGGCCGGCGGCCGTGGCCACGGGGCCGGACGGCGCGGCAGGCCCCCTGCGGGTCGCCCGCTGGGGCGCGGACGGGCGCCGCTTCGTCGCCCTGTCGGACGGCCTGGAGGCCGAGCGCTTCGGGCGCGTGGTCGCGCTCCTGCAGGAGCTCGTGCGCCGCCCGGATCCGGCCCGCATCCGCCTCGCGACGGCGCGAGCCGCCGCCACGACCGACCGGCCCTGCGCGGGCTGAGCCTGCGGGCACCCGCTTTTTCGGGGGCGCCGCGAATAAACGGCCGTGCCCGCGCGTCTTGTCCTGCCCAAGAGGCGCGACCGCCCGCAGCGGGCAGGTCACCTTGGGAGTCGTCTTGGGATTCGCCTTGGGAGGATCGCGATGCTGGACAGGCGGGAACTCATGCGGCGGGCGGGGCTCGCCGCGCTGGCGGGCGCCGGCGGGGCGGCGCTCTCGCCGCTGCGGGCCTCGGCGGACGGGGCGGTCACCCTGCCCTTCGGCAACGGCGAGCGGCCGCTCGTCGCCTATCCGGGCAAGCGGCCGCTGCTGCAGATGACGGCCCGGCCG
>NZ_JBAWTG010000223.1:0-5073 GCF_037106235.1 Methylobacterium nigriterrae
ACTGAACCGCGGCAAACACCCCGCGGTACCGCATCCGGCGCAGCAATCCCTCTTCGCATCAATGACATAGCGAGATGTGCGTTCTGATGAGCAGTTGTACAACACCATTCATCCGCACTCCGGCCTGCGCATGCTCTCGCCCAGAGAGTTCCTCAGCCGGAGTGCCTAAACCCGCCCCGCCGCCTGTCCGGTCAGACAGGGTGCACTCCACAGACATCGTGAGGGTGCCGAGCCTAATATGATCCCGTTCAAGAGCCCCGCGCTGGGGCTCCGTTAGGGCGGAGACGAGCCGTGTCGGAATGGCAGCCAATCGAGACGGCCCCGCGTGATGACACGTGGCTCTTGCTCAGCGGTGGCACGGTCGATTGGGCGGATTACGCCTTCGGGATCACCTGCCCACCTGTCGTTGTGGCCTGTCGCAGGAGCGAGGAATGGATCGTCTCTCTCGCCGACGGTGGATACCAGCTGACGCGCTACAGGAACCCGACCCATTGGATGCCGCTCCCCGCAACCTCCTCCTCAAATGAGGCGCCGACAGAGGTCAGAAGGGAGGTGCCCAACGTGCCTGAGAGGTCGAGCCCATACGTGAAGCCACGCCCCGTCCGTCGCACGCGTTAACATACTGGTCCACACCCGCAATGCGGCCACGACCGGCAGCGGCATGCTCCTTATCCCTCTGCAGCCGGCGCCTGCTGCCGCGGCGCGAGGTCGGGGCGCAGGACGATACTGCGCCAGCCTGGACGGGCAAGGGTTAGCGAGCGAACTCGGGAACACAGCTTGAGCGGCTCCCCTGGTTTTGGTTCCCGCTCCTCTCCACGTCATCAGGATCGGCGGAGTGGTGGACTGTCGTGCTACTCTCGGCAGAGGATCGGTTCGAGGCTCCAAGGCAGAGCTGCAAGGCATCGAGAGCGAGATTGCAGCTCTGCGCACGAAGACTGCGACCTACACCTCGCACGCGATACATGCCGCGCAGTGTTGATCGGGTACGCCACGCCTTCAGGAGGCCGTGCGAAGGTTCGCGTAGGGAGGGCGTTGCGGAACCATCTCGGGGCGACCGCCAAGCCCCTGCGCGCGACTGCACGGAGGATTGCCTGCCGACAATGACGGGCAGAGCATCCCATGCCTGACCCGCAAGGGAGGCACTCATGTCGGTGGTGAAATTCCTCGAACTGTCAGCCCAATCCTCGCAAGGCTACGAAGACGCGATCAAGCAGGCGGTCGAGCGCGCATCCAGCACGCTGCGCGGCATCCAGTCCGTCTGGGTCAAGGAGTTCGAGGCCGTCGTGGAGAACGACAAGGTGACCCAGTTCCGGGTCAACCTGAAAATCTCGTTCCTGCTGCTCGAGGGCGCTGGCGGGAGCTGAACGCGCCGCTCTGCTTGAGCCGTTCAGCGGCCTTGCAGATCACGCGAGGATGAAACCAAAGCACGAGTGTCGGCGTTGAGCGCGGCTGCTGCCCTGGAGCCCTGGATGGTTGGATCGTATCAGTAGCGCCGCTCCATCCGTCGGTCGTGCCGGTCCATCCTCCGTTCCTGCCGATGCATCTGTCGGTGCATCCGCCGGTCGTGTCGATCCATCCTTCGGTTGTGCCGACGCTCCATTCCTAGGGTCTGCGTCTTGATGACCAGCCCCTCTGCCACGCCAGACGCTTCAACGGCCGGTCGAGAATTGCTGAGTGGAGCAGCCTTGGCTCCGCTTCCCAGTCCAAGCGCAAGCGCCGCAGCGATAGAGAGCCCCGCAAGTTTCAGATACGACATAGCCCTCTCCCTCGTCTCATCGCGGCCACCAGAACCGGCACCGCCACCTCATTCTTGCAGTTTCTGCGTGCACTGCTTGATCGGACGAGCCGATCTGAACGGAATGCGGAGCGCTCCATAACGCCCAATCCACGCAGGCGGCTGACGAAGGGCTCGTCCGCAAGATGCGGCCAGCCCCGGTCACTGCGGACAATTCGCAATCAGACGGGGAGCGCGCCTACCGCGACCGCTACGGCAACGTGACCCAGATGCGGACCGCCGCCATCAACCGCAAGCCGGCCGAGGCGCCTGCGAACTGGCCATCGGTTTGCACGTTCCCATGCATGTCCTTCTATCGAGTCACGATCTGCGCCCACGGGCGCATGCGAGAAGTCAGCGCCATCTGTGAACGCGAGGTTGCTCTCGCCGCGGAGTCGATCCTGCGCCAGTGCGACGACGTCATGCCGGTCGGCTGCGCAGTCGACGGCCCCGATCCAGCTGCGAGAAGGCGCCTGACCGGCTACCTCAATGACGTGAGGCTCGAGTTGCTGATGGCGCCATAGCGAGCTGTCGTGCCTTCTTCCGTTCGCTCTGAGCGATTGCCGCCCCAAACCCGCAGGGGCACATACGAGCACGTCTCCACCCTGCACGAGGTTGGATTCCTCCGGGTGATGCTGGCTCGTGCGGTCGGGGCACCGGAACCGACGTTGCACCTGCTGCTCGACGGGATCACGGGGCAGGCCGACCCAGTAGCTTTGGCGGGCGTCACCGACGACGAGATGGGCCGGATAATCATTGAGCCCATGGCTGATCTGGTCGACGCGACGATCCGGGCCCTGGCTGGTCCTGATGCCGGATAGCCCGTCCGGCCGCGAGGATGGCGAAGCGCGGAACGGCCGAGGGTACGGCCCGTTGGTCCTGTGCACGCCCTGCCTCACCGGGGCGTACGGTCAATGAGACCTCCCCTTGCCTTGGCTCCGGCCGGGGCTTTTCTTTGTGGCAGGATCGCTCAGGAAGCCCGCGAGCCCTTTCCGGCTCCGACCCGTCCGAACCGCTGCAGGCCGCTGACGGGCCAATTCTGGGCGCTGGCGAGGCATCGGCGATTTGCGAGGGTTCGCTTCACGGTGAAGCAAACTTCCAGCCGGCAGCATCAGCTCACGAGCCCGGCAAGGTTCAGCGGGTCCTCAATCGCGCCCCGCCAGCAGCCGCTCAACGGTCTTCAATCCATCCCTCGTAGCCTCTGTCTCGGACGGGTGGGAGCGGTCAGAGCGCTGCAGCATTCTCCCGTGCTTGCGAATGGCCCATTGCCATCGTCCGGGCTTGCTGGGGATCGGCTGCACGTCCAGGCTGTAGGGGTGCAGGTCGTTCGGTTCGGTCATGATCAGGCTTATCGCACGCCCCTGCGCCTGATGCGATAACCTGGATGGCAAAGGCGCTTTCCCGTGAGCCCCGCGATCTCCAGGCTCGACATCGTGAGCGGGATTGCATCGACGGCGTGCAAACAGGCGCCCCGCCGTGTGGCGCCAAAGGGCCGAAACCTCCTAGCCACGCTGGCGCGCTATTCAGGCGGCTTCTTTAGGTTCGCGCCCGGCGTGGTCAGCGGTTTCAAATGGAAGTGCCGCCGGTCACCCGTGACGGCCTCGGCTAGCCCGTCGATCGCGTCCACGATGCCATTCGCGGCTTGATAGACGGGGTTGCCGACCGGGGCCTGGGCCAGGACGCGGATACATTCAAGCCGCCAGCGCTCGGCCTTGTCGAGGAAGGCGCGCTGCTCGGCGCCAACGAAAGTCCGACTGCGTGCCATGACGACCCCGTTCGGCTACCTACACAACAGTTAGAACAAACGGCGAACCCGGCAAGCGCGCTGATCACAGGCTGACGCCGCCGCTCCGGCCGAGCATGCCCAAGGCTGTGAGCTTGCGGGTCAGGCGTCCGTGCCGGAGTTCCGCTCGACGAGCTTCGGGGCCACGCGCATCGCGTCGGGCTGCCTCGACCGCGTTGGCCGCGTCGTTGAGGATCATGGCCGGCTCCGATGTTGGAGCGGCAAGCTCGGCCGGTATGCCTAACGACCCGTAAACGCCAGCATCATCGTGTTTGCAACAGGCCCCATCTGTGCGCCTGAGACCGAACTAGTTCAGGCGCAACCGTCATGCTGCAGCTCCGCGGCTCGGCATGCGCCGCCTAACGCCCGTTCCCATAATTCCCCTTACGCGAATAACGCACCGCCACGACGGTCATTGGTGCCGCCCAAAGTCCTGTGATTTCTGTCACAGTCTCCGCTTCGCCGTCTCCTCATAACACCCTCATGAGCCGAAACGATCGGCCCAAATCAAAGAGGTTATTATGGCTCGATCAGTTCGGATGATGGCAGCGGCTCTGGCGCTCGGTGCCGCCGCTCTTGGTGCAACCGAAGCATCCGCACGGGGTGGTTTCGGTGGCGGCGGATTTGGCGGCCACGGCGGTGGGTTTGGTGGAGGCCGCGGCGGTTTCGGGGGCGGCTTCGGTCATCACGGTGGCTTCCATCATCACGGCGGCTTTGGCCACCGCTTCGGTTGGGGACCGCGGTTCGTCGGCTACGGCAGCTACGGCTGCTACGTCAAGCGCTTCATCGACGAGGATGGAGACATAGTTGTCCGGAAGATCTGCGACTGAGCGTCTGGTCTCCGAGACAGAATCGCGCGGCTAGCTTTGCCTCCGGTCGCGCGATTCCCATCGAACTCACCCGCAAATCCTCACGACATAGCGCTGGCCCGATTCAGGCCGTCCGAACACTTCTCTGATAGTGGTTTTCCATTCCATAATCTCAGTTGCGATCTCATTTGTGCGAACGCTGCGCAGTCTTGCGCGAACGATCCCTCTCCGGCAGCCCGTTAATGGGCCGCGGTGGTAATCCGGGAGATTGCTTGCCCGCCTTGGTGGGCTGGATCATCTCTCTGACATGCGGGTGAAGCAGGCGACGGTTGGGCTCACCCAACCGGCGGCGGGGCAGCACCGTCCCACCCGCTCCAATCTCCTTCTAGCACTGATCCAGGCGTTGCGCCAAGCCTAGCCTCTGCGCCCGCAAGTGGCGTTTCCATAAACCCGCTTACGCGGGCGTACGCGCGAATACCCTTACGGCGAAGGCACTGGCGTGGTCCTCGTTCGCAACGCATGCTGACGGACTAGCGGGGGAATCTTGTCATGTCTTGGATCGGATGGCTCCTCGGTCGTCTGTCGGGAGGCACGGGCACTGTGAGACCCGTTCTTCTCCGCAGGAGCGGGCAACAGCATCGTGTCAGAACGTCGGGCTCGGGGTCAGAACCACTAGTTGCCGATCCATCGTGCGAGCAATTACGCGG
>NZ_JBAWTG010000224.1:0-5056 GCF_037106235.1 Methylobacterium nigriterrae
TCCGCCACCTGTGTCACTGGATGGGCCTCATCCGGGAAGACGGTGAGAGGGCAGCGACCCGCGAGCCAGGAGACCTGCCGTCAGCCGTGGTCACACGCGAAACGCGTCGGGCGGGGTGTCTTGACGGGTGTCGAAGCCGGATTGCGCAATGCGTTCCAGCGGAGGCCTCGTTCGCGGTGACGTGCCACTGCCGTTGCCCGAGGCCTGTTCCTTCGTGTTCCCCATCCGCCCACTGCTCGCGTCGAGAAGCCTTGCCGTCCTGGCCTGTGCTGCCCCTAACTCACTCCTCGCGCCACCTATTGCCCACGCACAGCCCGCGGCGCCGAGCGAGGCGACACTCGAGGAACTCTCAGTAGCCGCTGACGCTCCGACCCCGCAAGGGATCGCCGGGCCTGTCGCCAGCGCGGGCTATGTCGGCGGCGTGACCGGCATCGGCGGCAGTCTCCGCCCCGTGGAAGCCGCCAGCGCCGGCGTGATCACGGGCGCCCAAGTCAACAACCGGCCCGTCACCCGCCCGGGTGAGGTGCTGGAGGCGGTGCCGGGCCTCATCGTCACGCAGCATTCGGGCGAGGGCAAAGCCAACCAGTTCTTCCTGCGCGGCTTCAACCTCGACCATGGCACCGACATCGCCATCCACGTCGACGGCATGCCGGTCAACATGCGCACGAACGCCCATGCTCAGGGCTACGCCGACATCAACTTCCTGATCCCCGAACTCGTCGGCGCGGTCGAGTTCCACAAGGGACCGTACTTCGTGCGCGACGGCGACTTCGCCTCGGCCGGCTCGGTGCGGATCGACTACCTCGACAGTGTGGAGAAGAACCTCGCGCTGACCTCGATCGGCTCCTTCGGCTACAAGCGCGCGCTCTCAATCGCCTCGGCACCGCTGGGAGAAGGCCATCTGCTCGTCGCCGGCGAAGCGCAGGTCTATGACGGGCCCTGGGCGGTGCCCGATCGTTTGGGCAAGCTCAACGGCGTGATCCGCTACAGCCAAGGCACGGCAGCCGACGGCTTCGCGCTGACCGGCATGGCCTACTGGGCCAAGTGGAACGCCACTAACCAGATTGCTGAGCGGGCGGTTTCGGAGAGCCTGATCGGTCGCTTCGGCACGCTGAACCCCACGGATGGCGGCGACACGGGCCGCTTCTCGCTCTCGGGCCACTGGAGCGGCACGGACGAGACCGGGATCACCCGAGCCAACGCCTACGTGATCCGCTACCATATGAACCTGTTCAACGACTTCACCTACTTCCTCAACGATCCCGTCAACGGCGACCAGTTCCATCAGCTCGACCAGCGCGTGCTTGGTGGCGGCGAGGTCAGCCATGTCTTCCAGGGCACCCTGTTCGGGCTGCCGATGGAGAACGAGATCGGCGTGCAGACCAGGACGGACAGCATCCGGGTCGGGCTGTTCAACACCACGAGCCGGCAGTGGCGCTCGACCGTGCTCGACGACCGAGTGCTGGAAGCGAGCGCGGCCTTCTACTACGAGAACCGGGTGCGCTGGACCGACTGGCTGCGCACCAGCATCGGGTTCCGGGCGGACGGCTACTACGCCGACGTGGTCTCGGACACACCCGCGAACTCGGGCAAGGCCCGCGATGGCATCGTCAACCCGAAGCTCGGCCTCGTGCTGGGGCCTTGGTTCGACACCGAGCTCTACGTGAATTACGGCGGCGGCTTCCACTCGAACGACGTGCGGGGCGTCACCGCCACGGTCGACCCGGCAAGCCCACTTTTCAACGTCGCCCGTTCGCCCTTCCTGGTGCCCTCGACAGGCTCGGAGTTCGGGATCCGCAACCGGAGCATCCAGGGGCTAGTGACGTCGCTGGCGCTGTTCCAGCTCGACTTCGCCTCCGAGAACTTGTTCCAGGGCGACACCGGTACCACCGAGCCGAGCCGCCCGACGCGGCGCTTCGGTGTCGAGTGGACGAACCGCTACGCCGTCACGCCTTGGCTCTCGCTCGAGGGCGACCTGACGATCACCAACGCGCGCTTCTCGGACTACGACCCGGTCGGCAACCGCGTGCCGGAGGCGCCCACCACCATCGCGTCGGCCGGGATCACCTTCGGAGAGGGTGCTGGCTGGTTCGGCTCCATGCGTTTCCGCTACTTCGGCCCGCGGCCCCTGATCGAGGATAACTCGGTGCGCTCGAAGCCCACCGCGCTCCTCAACGGGCGGATCGGCTACAACTTCGAGAACGGGATCAGCCTCTCGCTCGACGTGCTGAATCTGACGAACGCCAAAGCCGACCAGATCACTTACTTCTACACGTCCCGGCTTCCCGGCGAGCCGGCCGAGGGCGTGGCCGACCGGCATTTCCATCCCGTCGAGCCGACGGCCGTCCGCCTGACGCTGGCAGGCCGGTTCTAGGATCGCGAAGTCACCGATGCGGCCGGCTCAGGGGCACTGCGACGCTCGCCGATTGAGCGTCATGGAGCCGCCCGGCTCTTTCGGGTGCTGCAGGGATTACAATCTGCCGCTTGGCGCCCCGGGGCAGGGCGATCCTTACGGCATGGGCTCCGCGTAGAAGTCGCTGAGTTGCTGCCTCTCATGCCCAGACAGGAGAGCCTCGTCACGGCGAGTGAACTCGGGTGCTTGGCGCAGCTGCTCCTCCGTGATCGTTGTGTGGTAGCCGTGGAGCTCCGTGTCGTAGTGCAGCTGTTCCCACGGGATCGTATGGACCTCGGAACCCATGCCCAGGAAACCACCGAACGTGGTGACAGCATAGGCGACATGGCCGCTGATCTTCTCGATCACGAGACGCTTGATGGATCCGATCCGCTTCCCGTTCGCGTCGAAGACAGCGGTGCCCTCGATGTGATCACTCTCGATGAGCGGGTGGCTCGGAGGCGATGACGTATCTGTCTCTGCCATGGCTCGCTTCCTCCAGTCTGCGGTTTGACGGCACTCACGAACGGCGAGGCGCCCGCTCTCACTTCCGGCGCCATTCACAGGTGAGCCGCGTGCCGGCCGGAGGCTTGGAGGCCGCCCGATCCCGAATGAGCCTGGCTTGCTGGAGCAGGGTGCGCAGGCGCTCTCTCAGCCGCGATCTCCTCAACCAGCCCGGCACATCGTTCCAGACGCTTCAGGTCGCGGTCGTAATCCGGCTCCGGCATGACGCCCTTCACCGTTCGAGCCGCCAGCCTAATCGCCTGGGTCAGTGACGCCATTGTCGATCCCACACAGCCAGTTATCGGACCGGCGAACTCCTATGCTCGGGCACGAGGCTGCGGAATTCGCACAACGCGCCCAGCTTCCTAGCCGGAATGGAAATTATGGAACCGCCAGCTACGCCAACCGCCCAATTACGGTGACGAGGGATCATGCCGTCCCGTGCTCGCCCGGCGCCATCGCCGCCGGGAATCCTTCCGGCACTCAGCAAGCCCAATCCTGACGAGATATTCGCAGAGCCGCGCCGCTTCCTCGTTGCGGTATCGGCTGACTAGGCCAGCGCGTGCTGCGATGGCACTAGGCGCGGTGAATTCGTCCGTGAGAGCCCAGAGCACGCTTTGGGTGCTCTGAGTGAGGCCGCGCTCAGATCCTCTGGCTTGCTTCGCCTCGTGCCGTTGCCCGTCACGGGTCTCAATCACCACCTCGTCCGCCCCGGTCACGATGTGGTGCGGGCCGAACTTGTAGTCGTGGAGCCAGAGCGGGTCGCGGTACGCACAGGGTTTCAAGTCCTTGGCTTCGCGTAAGACAAGCCGGAGCCGGAAGAGCCCCTCGTCGCGTGCTTTGAGCAGAGCTTTCTGCAGCGCCAACGTTTCCTTGTCTGTCGCGCGTAGGAAGTCGGCGGGCTCAACCTCACGCCAGGGCGGCAGGTCGGTCATAGCGACCGTCCTCCTGATCTGTCGGCGATCACGGTAAGCCTCTTGAGGACCGCGCGTCAAAGCTTCCGGTGCCGCATTCGGTGTTCCGGGCAACCCTGGTCGAATGGAAGTAGATGCATGTTAATTATAAGCACAGTACATTCATGCGCAAACATTAACGCTCGTTAGCAGAAATTTTGATGAGGAACGCCTCGTTAAACTGCAGATTGTTGAGGCAGAACATCGTTCATAAGGGAGCCAATGCGTCATTTTTTCTTCGACCTGCGCGAAGGCGCGAGGATGCATACCGACCGAGACGGAACTGACTGCGACAGCTTCGGAACCGCCGTCGATGCCGCAAGGCGCTTCCTAGGGGAACTCGCCCGGGATCACGTGCCGGATGAGGGTTACCACACTGACGTCATGATCCGCGATGCGGCGACCGGTGAGATCGTGTTCACCGCAACGTTGACGATGGCTTCGGCCCGCTTGGGCGCGTCTCCGTTAAGCACAAGACGGTCATGAACGACGATGACGCTGACCCACGCAACACAGCCCACATTGTGGAGAAGGTTGCGGCTGAATTTGCCGCTGCGGCTGACGAACTTGGCAGGAAAGGCAATGCCTTCGTCGCGCGCGCTCTCTTGGAAGAGGCTCGGCGTTACACCGTCCACGCGATCCGATTGCGCGCTCAGGCAAGCCCGCGGCATGCCAGGGCGAAGCCCGGGTTGGAATAGATCCGGCCCGTCTATCTAGGAGATGGCTACTGGCGTTTCGCGAGGCCGCAAAGTTCGCATAACCAGCGCCCCTGCCTCCGCATACGCGCCTTTATGGAACCGGAAAATCGGTCCCGGGAAAACTGTCCGAAAGTCGTTTTCCGGCCCGTGAAGCGCGCGCTAGTCAATCCCAGTATATCCGGCCCAAGCAGGGCCTCGTCAGCGTCGCGCTCAATTTGCGGGAGCTTGCGCGAAGCAGCGCTCAGTCCCTACTCTGCCCCGGGCCAGCAGAGTGCGGAGTAAGCACCCACCGCGCAAGGAGCCGGGCAGAGGCCGCGGATGGACAACCGCCCGATCAGACGGCTGGAATACGCGGGCCTCCTATCCGACGCGGAGCGCGAAGCCCTCCATACTTTGGTGTTGCGCCCCCTAACCGTCGCAGCGCGGACCGATATCGACATCGGTGGTCCGCCCAACAGTGTCTGCCTGATCCTGAGCGGCATTGCCTGTCGCTACAAGATCTGGTCCGA
>NZ_JBAWTG010000225.1:0-5021 GCF_037106235.1 Methylobacterium nigriterrae
CTTCATCGCCGTCACGAAGCCGGTGACGCCCGGACCGTTCTGGGCGATCGCCATCGCCATCTGGCCGGTCGCCCGGGTGTAGCCGTCGCAGATCAGGCCGGCATTGGTCTCGTGCGCGCAGTCCCAGAACGTGATGCCGGCCTTCGGAAACAGATCCGACACCGGCATCATCGCGGAACCGATGATGCCGAAGGCGTGCTCGATGCCGTGCATCTGAAGGACTTTGATGAAGGCTTCCTCGGTCGTCATCCTCATGGCAACGCTCCTCTCCTGTGATGTGTTCTAGTCAAGCAAGGCTGGCGCGGCTCGGCTAAGCGCTTGCTCGTGCCCTGCCCTTGGCTGAACGGCAGTCAGGCAACGACGATGATGCGCTCGACAGCACGGGGCCCGTTATCTGCGCAGGTGACCGCCCAATGGTTGCGCGTGTCCCAACTCTGCCCCCATGCCGGGCCGAACGCAAGAGAAATCTCAGAATTTTGCTTCCAACATTCTGAAAAATGGAATATCTATGAGGACGACATGGACGACACACCCGAATCCTCACCGGCCCTGAAGGCGTTCGGCCTCCTGGAGACCATCGCGGCGATGGATCACGCGCCGACGCTCGCGGAGCTGACGGAGTTGACGAGCCTCCCGAAGCCCACACTCCACAGGTGGATGAGCATGCTCGAAGGGGCCGATCTGGTGCGGCGGATGCCCGACGGGCGGCGCTACGAACTCGCCGCTCGCGCCACGTCGCTCGCCTTCGCGATCCTCTCGAATAATCCTGGCTCCACCCAGCGTCACCAGATCCTGCAGCGGGTCGCCCGCGATCTCGGCGAATCCTGCAACCTCACTGTGTTGCAGGGCGGCGAGGTGATGTATCTCGACCGCGTCGAGGCAGCGCTTCCGCTGCGGGTGGCGTTTCAGAGGGGCTCGCGCGTCCCCGCGCATTGCTCCGCCAGCGGCAAGATGTTCCTCGCCCTGATGGCGCCCACGAAGCGCGAGCGGCTGCTCGGCACGCTCAGCCTCGACCGTCACACGCCCAACACGTTGACCGACCCCGGCGCCCTCCAGGCCGAGCTCACCGCGATCCGGCGGCAGGGCTACGCGCTCGATGACGAGGAATTCCTCACGGGCCTGTTCTGCATCGCCGTGCCGGTCTTCGGCCGGACGGGACGCGAATGCCTGGCGGCGCTCGCACTCCAGGCCCCGGTCGTGCGGCTGTCGCGCGAGAACGCCGTCGAGCGTCTCCCGAACCTGCAGGCTGCGGCCGAGGCACTTGCGGTCACTCTGACATGACGAAATGAAGGAGCCCCCGATGTTGATGCCGCACACCACGGCTTCCTATCCGAGACTCGACCTGCTCGCGGACTCTGCCCGGCGCTGCGGAGCTCTGCGCGTCGGCGTGGTCTACCCGTGCGAGAAAAGCGCCCTCGAAGCGGCGCTCGAAGCGCAGCAGCAAGGCTTCATCGAGCCGGTCCTGGTCGGTCCAGCCGGGCTGATCCGCAAGGTCGCGGCCGAGGCCGGCATGGACTTGACCGGGCTCGAGATCGTCGAGGCTGCGGATGCACACGCAGCTGCCCGGCGCGCCGTGGCCCTTGCTGGTGCCGGCGAGGTCAGTGCTCTGATGAAGGGCTCCCTCCACACAGACGAGATGCTGGGCGCGATCGTTCGCCGCGACAGCCCGTTGCGCACGGACAGACGAGCAAGCCACGTCTTCTGGTTCGATTGCCCGGCCTACCACAAGCCCCTGATGCTGACGGATGCCGTCGTCAACCTCGCGCCAGGCCTCGTCGAGAAGGCTGACATCGTCCGCAACGCCGTCGATCTTGCTCACGACCTCGGCATCGCCAACCCCAAGGTTGCAATCATTGCTCCCGTCGAGACGGTGAACCCATCACTGCCTTCGACGATCGATGCGGCGTCACTCTGCAAGATGGCCGATCGCGGCCAGATCGCGGGTGCCACGCTCGACGGTCCGCTCGGCTTCGACAACGCGGTGTCGCTGGCCTCGGCCAGTACGAAGGGCATCGTCTCTGAGGTCGCCGGCGACCCAGACATTCTCGTGGTGCCCAATCTCGATGCTGGCAACAGCCTGTACAAGTCGCTCGTTTACCTCGGCGGGGCTGCCTGCGCCGGACTTGTGCTCGGCGCGAGCATCCCTGTGATCCTCACGAGCCGAGCGGACTCCAAGGAAACGCGCATTGCCTCCTGCGCCCTCGCAGCGCTGACCCGTGCAGTAAAGCGTACACATTAGACGTCGGGTTCGTATCTCCCTGTGAAAATGCCAAGCGCCGGTTGTGAGTGGGAGTGGGAGCGCGGCCGAAACCGAAATGCGCGCAGGTCGGACCGTTCTTCGCTCCGGCATCCCTTTCGCGCTGGAATGTGGGCCGTGGCTCCGTGGCGGTCGTCATCAGTGAGCCATGAACACTGGCACCTCGGCATGACGCAAGATGTGGCTCGTCGCGCCGCCGAAAATCATCTGGCGCAAGCGGCTTTGCGTGTATGCACCTTTGACAAGGAGATCACACCCGAGAGCCTTCGCCTCGGAAAGGAAGATCTCGCCCGACGTAACCTTGCTCGCCGACAGCGTGCGCGCTTGGGTCTGAATGCCTTCGCGCTTCAGCGCCCATGCAAGTTCCTGGGCTGATGGGCCAGGGACGCGATATCCTTCGACTTCGAGCACCTCAACACGCCTGGCTTGCTGAAGGAAGGGCATGGCGAACGCAACGGTGCGAGCCGTTTCCGTTGCACCATTCCAGGCAACGAGGACCGCCTCCCCGAGCGACACAGGCGGTGTCGGCGGGGCAATGAGGACCGGCCGCCCGCTCTCGAACAGCACAGCCTGGAAGCTGGACATGGACAGGCTGGCCTCGTTCGACTCGGGCCGTCCGACCACCGTCGCACTGAACAGGCGTGCGTGCTGGCTCATGGTGCGGTCATCAGAAAATGTACCCGTGCGCCACTGATAGCTTGGTCCCGCGCCTGGGATTGTTTCTCTGCGGACGGCGCGCGCGTTCATCGCGGCTGTGAAGGCTTCTTGGAAGGCGAGCTCCTCCGAGCGCAGCAGATCGGTCCAGCTTGTCTGTTCGCTACGGGATCCCGGTAGGTCGCCGCTGAAGTCGACATATTCCGCGAGTTCCAGGATGCGCGCTCCTTCCATAAGGCTGTCAAAGCGCTGTGCGCCGAGGCAGGCCGTCGCGATCAGTGTCTCGAGTCCCTCATGACCTGCAACAGGAACGAACAGGGTCTTCATCGCGCACTCCTGAACACCGCAGCTGCGTTTACCTAGAAGAAGCTATCCCTGTCCCTTGTTGCGGGCGAGCATGATCGAAAGCGTAATCGCACCAAGGTTCAAAAGGCTTGTCGTCATCAGATCTGACGAGCATGAACGTCAGTCCCCGACTTTCCGTGGCCAGCACCTCATCCCCTCTGGGTCGATGTTGACCAACGAGGCGATCCTTGAACGGTGCGCCGATTCGAGCGTTCAGCGGGCTGACCTGTCACGCGCATTTGTTACGAGTGCACGAGGTGATGCCCCTGTAAGCCTTGCGCAGGGGTCGGGCCACCAACGTCCGCATCGAGTGGTGTTGCGGCGCCTATGGAAAGCCAGCCGATGGAACTTGCTATGTGAACAGCTGGGCCTCGCGACGCCATGGGAGCGGAACGATGCGTGAGATCTGAGGCAAGTCGCAAACCATGCTGCGAGAGCCCGGTCCCGAGTCCCTGCCGAGGGCTCATGCGTGGGCCACATGACCGAAATGCCTGACACGGAATGTAAACCGGCATTGTGCGACGCCATATATGGTGCAACGCAAACGTTGTATGGGATCGCTCCAATGACCGAACTCCTCCCCTACTGGACCCTCGTCACTGCTGGGGCCGCAATTGGTTCGCTGGCCTATTATGTGTCTTACTTTGAGAGCCTGAAGGCTCGTGCTCCGGCTCGCCTGATCGGTGCCAGCAACGAGGACGCTCCGCGTTCTGTAAAGCGCGCGGCCTAATCGCCTGCCGGTACCTACCCGGCTCGATCGCTGACCCACTCCCACAGGCTACTCAGCCACGCCCTCGCTTGGCGGACGGTGCGGAACATCAAGCCTGACATCGCAATTGTGCACCGCATCATCCGCGCCGCTATCAGACAGGGCCCTGGCATGCTCGGGCAAAGCGGATTTCGAGCGTCCGCGATTCCGCGGCCGGATATAACAGGGTATTTTCTATAGAGATCGTCTTTCTCTTGTCCCTGTTATCCCCGGGGATTGTCCCTCGTGCGAAGGCAGAGCCCTCTCTCTGATTAGCTGCCCTTCACGACGGGCGCCCCCTATTCAGACGAGGCAGTTTTAGTGGGCGTTCTGCTCGCCTGGGAATCTTCCAGCCTAGGACGCGGTGCTGCCGGGCATCGGCACCGCCCTGCCCTCGCTGGGCCGCCTCGAACGTGAGTGCCATGGCCAGGAAATCCGTGATCGCGGCCTCGATCCCGGGATGCCGCTCGATCAGGATGCGCAGGTCCTCGAGGTAGTCCTGCAGGGCCTGCAGCGCGAGGTCGGCTTCCTCTTCCTGGAGGATCCGGCTCACCGCATGCTCGGTTGCCTCGCCGTGCGACTGAACGGCATCCCTGAAGGCACTCGATAGATCCGGTGCATTGGACATGCTCCGGGAATGGGGCAACCGAACGCACTCAGCCAGTCTGCGGGAGGCAGTCCGTGCTGGGCGGTTGGGCGGCGGCGTCCAATCTCATGCGCGAGCCGCGGAGAGCTGACTACCCGCGGCCCCGCGGTGAGCGCAGCGGGTTAGGTGCAGCAGTCCATCCGTGCGAGCGGCTGCACACCGCTCTGCGCCGCGCAACGGCCGCGTTCCAGCGGCATCAATTCTCCATGTTCGGAGCCGTCGCCGGAGGGCTGTAGCCACGGTCCTGCCGAAGCTCGCGACGGCCCGTCCTGTGATGGAGAGAGATGATGAGCCGCGAGACGATCAGGGACCGCGCTTACCGCACGATCGGGTACATCGAACGGGAGCCAGACGGGCGGCAGAAGGTGCTC
>NZ_JBAWTG010000226.1:0-5014 GCF_037106235.1 Methylobacterium nigriterrae
TGATACGGCTGGAGTCCCGAGAAACGCTGCGTGATACGCTCAGTGAGGCCGGTCCTTGTTGTACGTTTCCGGACGAAACTGCTATCCTATTTCGCGACGCTGACCCACCACGATCGGCAAGCGGAGACCACCGGGTGGGTCAGATCTTATAGCTCAGCGGTATGATTTACGGGCTCTGTGCTGCCTACGGCTCTGCACCCAGAGGGAGCGCGAGATAGGAAAGCGCTGCTATCCACCTCACGCTTGAAGGAAACCCGCACGTGGTCGGGGTCAGCCCAGTACCAGACCCAATCTTCACCGCACGCGCCCAGCTCCCAAGCGTAGGCGAGGCCTTGCGCGGGGTCCTCCTCGGCGCACGCCACCGTAAGGGTGTACGGGAACTCAAGAAAGAGGGGCTGTTCTCCCATGGAAGTATTCCTGTCAAGCTAAGTCCTTGTTCTGTTAGGAAACATAACTGAAGCAAGTGGACTAGTCATTGCCTCAGGCGAATTTCCGGATTTGCCCCTCACATTTCCGTCCTGAAGCTGGCGACTAGGCGCCAAGCTAGACTGGGAAAGGAGAGCGGCCACGAACGAGCCGTGCTCATGGACCAGGGCTCGCGCTTCCGCATCACTCGCTGTGGCGCCACCTGGACCGGAGCGCGGGAGGCATGACCTGCCCGCCTATGCCGCCTTCATGTTCCAGCGTAGACGGCAGCCCACCCTGCGCTGCGCCGTTCGTCAGGATCGCCCGGTGCCAGCGTTCATCAGAGGCGGGACCTGGGCCTTCGGAGGCACGACCACGAGGGAAGAGCCTGCCCCTGGCGTCCGACCCGGGGCGGCGAGTGAGGCCATGCGGTTCGCCGGGTACTACCTCCTCCACGCATTGGACGGCTGATACCGCCTCTCAAAGGCGCTGCCACTCCTGTTCGCTGACCAGAGCGATCAGCCGGCCTTCATTGTCCGCGGCACTCGATCAGCCCAGGGCAAAGGAAGCCTCGACCTAAGCTTGTCCATTCGATCTACCGTACGGCTTCATACTAAGGTCGCCATTCAGTGAAATTCATACCAATCATTAGCAATTGGTGGTTCGTCGGGCGGACCGATGGTGGCAACCTCAATTCGTGGCATCCAAGTTGTTCTAATCCATGAGGAGGGGGATGTGCTGCGTAGTGAGACCGTCCGAACAGTGCTGATTGCGTCAAGCGGCCTCGTGCGGGTGGGGCTGACAGCGGTATTGCGGGAAACGAGGTTCAGCATAGTTGAGAGCTCAACCTCCCTGGATACCCCGGACGCAGTTATCCAGGAGTCTGCAGCCGGAGGACTCATCATTGCCGCCATTGACGCCCCCAAAACGGCGTCGTTGCTGATCGACGTGATGAGCAGACAGAGCGACTTGAAGCTCGTCATCTTGGTTAGTCACGACGAAGGCAGGTTGCTTCCGCCCGGTCTTCTTGATTCTGCCTCCGCAGTCCTCGACACCAGTGTGAGTAATGAGGTGCTTCTGGGCGTTCTCGACCTCGTATCAGCCGGTCTGAGAATTCAGGTTCGGGGTGCTTCCAGCCCGAGTGCGAACTACGGCACGCCAGAGTCCGCGTGGGGAGCATCCGATCTCGTCAACCATAGCGCTGACAGAAAGCCACCACAGAACTTGTCCCCTCGTGAGTTGGAGGTCCTTCAGGGGCTTTCTATGGGCAGCTCTAACAAGCTGATTGCACGCAATTTCGATATCGCAGAGGCGACCGTAAAGGTCCACGTCAAGAGCGTTCTTCGGAAGATAAAAGCACAGAACCGAACCCAAGCTGCTATCTGGGCAAGAGAAAATGGCATCTGCGCTCAGGCAACGACGGCTCAACAATCCGCAATCCTAGCTGCCTGAGTCTTGAGGGTTGCTGGGAGGGGTAAATGCGACCCCGCTAGTCACCCACGTTCCAGAGCCTCGCTTACGGAATTTGATTTTTCGTTTTGTGGGGCTGAGTCTGACCGGGTGGACTGTGCTCCTGGCTTGTGAGGGAATGTACTTGGCTGACCACCTGATTCGGTGCATCAAGTGAAGACGCGAGGGCCTGCCCAGCTTCTCTCAAACAAGCCACCACATCTCAGTGGGTCACATAGGTCTGCCTGACGTGGATCACGAAGCTCTGCCTGACCACGTCCGCTTCATCCCGAACGATCATCTGCCAACCCTCGCCGAGCTGATCAAGCTCTCCCGTCTGACGCATTTCCTTGAGAGCTAAGAACGCTTGCGCCAGCGCATGATCCAAATCCGGCGCTTCTATGCCCTCGTCGTCATTCCAAGCAGTGCAGCCGTCCGTGAGATCGAAGTAGAAGCGCTCCTGCACACGGTTCTCCTCGCTCATGCCCGTCGTGAGACGGTCGCCTGAGCATCAGAGGCTAACACGGTTCGATAGTGTACGCCATCGCTCCTGAACTGCGGCCAGTTTCGCCTATGACCAACCTGTCGGACCGGCCCAGCCGCACAAGAAGCATCAAGGCTGATGAGCCGCCAAAGAAGGCGGCAGGGAGACTATGGAGCGGCTGGACGGCGTACCGGCCCATGATTGAGCTGGATGCGCAGCAGCCTGTCACCGGCGAAGGCTGGCCTCGACGGGGGAGATCGTCAGCAACAGGTCAGTCGTCACTCCCGTCAAGGAGTGATCCAATGGAATACAAACACGTACCAGATGGCGGTTACTACCCACACGAGATCACGATCAGCATCGCTGCATACACGGCGCACATCGAGGCATCGGCTTTCGCAGGCAGGTTCGCGAAACTGCTGGCGAATGATCTGCCGCATGAACTCTCCTTTCCGAGCACGCTGCTGGGTCTGGATATGGCCACGTTTCTGGCATGCTATCTGATGGAGAAGCGCTATGGCGAGTTCTTGAGGAAGTACGGCAACTTGGTGCGCGTGAGGCACGACGCTGAGGCCAGCACTGGAGCGCAGACCACGTTCAACGTGCGCTTCCACTACAAGCGGGATGCCATGCTTTTCAAACTCACGTTTGGTGGCGGCTGAGGGCGCGGTCCCACCGAGAGACCACGACAAGCCAAGCCACGGCATACGATGGTGAATACCCCGCTGAACTGATGACGATTCATCTTACGAAGAACCGCCTCGGCCACCAGGCATACGCTGCCGGGAGGAGGCACAACCGACCCCGAGGCAGGCATACTGCGTGTGCTTCCAGGGGCTCCGCAGGGTGGTACAGGCGGTACAGGTGGTACTGCAGAGCAGAACCAGGCAAGCCCAGGCGGTACCGGCAGGTCGTTGGCGAGAGACCGGTCCCACCCGGTACCCTGCCCGGTACCGCCTCCGCCCAAGATTTCCCCTTCGGGTACCACCTGTACCACCTGTACCGCCCAGCGCAGGATGGTGCCCTAAAAGCTCAACTGACTGCTCAGATGAGCTGAGGCAGTTCCTTCGAACTCTGCACAACTCACTGATTACGCCAAATGACCCACATCTTTGTCTCGCGCCATATTCTGAAAAGCGCAATTTCATCTATATTGTCTTATCTCCTGTCGCAGAAGACAATCTGGCTGCAAGAGAGCAGAGGAGGGGCTCGCAAATGAGTGACGCTGAACAGGTAGCGCGGGAGAACTACGTAGAACTCGCTGCCGAGATCGTCTCGGCCTACGTGTCGAACAACTCGATGCCGGCGGGTGAACTACCTGCCTTGTTGGCCAGCGTTCATGCCGCGCTGAGCGGAGTTGCCTCTGGCTCAAATCAGGCCGCCGCCGGACCGGGGCGGGTGACGCCTGCGCAGATCAAGAAATCCATCACACCCGACCACCTGATCAGCTTCGAGGACGGGAAGCCGTATAAGACCTTGAGGCGGCACCTGACGCTGCGGGGCTTAACAGCTGACGAGTATCGGGCGAAGTGGGGCTTGCCCGTCGACTATCCGATGACCTCGGCGAGCTACTCGGCACAGCGATCTCAGCTCGCCCGAGACCTCGGCCTGGGGCAACAGCGCCGGAAGGCCGCACCGAACACGTGACACTGATGAGACCGGCGCCGAATCGAGCAACGAGCGTGGCGAACGACGCAAGGCTCAGCCCAGCACCTGAGACAGGCAAACCTCAGCGTAGCTCGCCCGGCCCTCGACAGTGACGGGCGAGCCTACCAGCCGGGGAGGGGCCCTGCACTGCTCCGTTAACCGGTCGAGAGGTCTGCAACGTAAAAAATTCATGATGTGAAGCATCAGAATTCCACATAAGCTGTTTCCATGGCATTGGAAGGCGCTATTTGCCTGTACCTTGCGTGAGCGATGGCCGCTTATGCCTGAGGTTCACCGGAGAACAGTATGGAACCCGAGAACGCTTCTTTGCAGCCCCACATCGACTTCATTGCGCAAGCCGCCGACATTATCTCGGCCTACGTCTCGCGCAACCACGTGGCTCCTGCTGAACTCCCTGCGTTGATCCAGGCGGTTCATACCTCGCTTGCCGGTCTCGCCAACGAGACCGCGCAGGCTGCCACAGCCGAGGAGCAGGTGGAGAAGGCGACGCCCGCGCAGATCCGCAAGTCGATCACGCCGGATGCGCTTAACAGCTTCATCGACGGCAAGCCCTACAAGACGCTCAAGCGCCATCTCTCGTCCCACGGCCTCGATCCCTACAGCTACCGCCAGCGCTACGGCCTGCCGGCCGACTACCCGATGGTCGCCGCCAACTACGCCGCCCAGCGCTCGGAACTCGCCAAGGCCATCGGGCTTGGACGGCCGGGCGCCCAGGCTTCGGTGGAGGAGCCTAAGGGCAGAGGTCACTGGAAGGCGGCTTGACAGAGAAAGGCTCACCAGCCCGGTCGCTGGCCGGAATTAGCGACCGGATCTACAGAAAGACAAGGCGCCAACAGCCAGCAGCATGGGGTTGACCGTGGCACTGGTGTTGCGCCTCAGAGAGCCGCACGCGCTCTCGCGACGAAAGCCTCGGCCTGACGACAGGTGCATTCCCAGCGCTCCAGCTCGCGACGGGCATCGGCCAAGGCCCGGTGAGCCGGAGGTGCGGCACTCTCTGTCTCCTGTCTG
>NZ_JBAWTG010000227.1:0-4882 GCF_037106235.1 Methylobacterium nigriterrae
GTTCGCTGCAGTGTGCTCCGGTAACCTGGAGGCCGACATGCCGCGCCCGGCCGATCTGATGAACGATCCTTCCTTCCGCTACGCCGTGGAGGGCGCACGGACGGCGGACGTGATAGATGGGTATCCGTTCCTGCGAAAACTTGAGCGTGCGGGCGCATTGTCCGACGAAGAGCAAGCCGAGCTGCAGGCGCTGACTTTCAATCGCCGCTCCGTGGTGGCCCGGCGCGACATCGCTTATGGCGACACCACGGATCGCGTCTACCTTGTCATGAGCGGCTTTGCCTGCCGCTACAAGGTCCTCCGAAGCGGCACCCGCCGGATCGTCTCCTTCGTCCTGCCGGGTGACCTCTGCTACATGCACGATGCCGGCCCCTTCGGGCGCGATCTGCGCGTCGGCGCTCTCACACCGTGCTCGGTCGTGGATCTCTCCCGCTCCAAGCTGACGGAACTGATCAGCCTCCATCCCGGCATCAGCCGCGCGATCTGGTGGGTCACCTTGCGCGAGCTGAGCCGGGCCCGCGAGTGGATTGTCAACGACGCACGTCCGGCCGACAGGCGCCTCGCCCATACTCTGTGCGAGCTGTTGGTCTGCCTGCAGGTGATCGGACTGGCGGACGAGCACAGCTTCGACTTTCCGCTCTCGCAGGCGGACGTGGCGGATGCGCTCGGCATCTCGTACGTCCACATCAACCGCGTCGTGCAGGGCCTGCGCGCGAGCGGCCTGATCATCTGGAGCGACAACCTCGTGACGATCCCGGATGTGCCAGCGTACAAAGCGTTCGCCGAGTTCGACCCGGCCTACCTGTGCTTCGATGGGTTCGGCCGCTGACAGGACCCGAGGCCGCCGCGTTCCCACCTCTGCCCCGCTCATCCGATGAAACTTGCCGCAGATTTAAGGCCGTAAGGACCGTGGGCGTGGCAGTGAGCCGCTCAGCCGAGACGCGGAATGGCTGAGATCACGCTGCCGCTCGTCCTCAGCCCGGCTTTTCATCGACTTTGATAGTCGACGATGTGTATCGGCTGGATCAATTTTAGCCTATAGGCTGCGCTCAAGGGGGCGCTACAGCAAGGTTGAAGGCATTTGCCTTCACTCGATCCAGGTAGGACGGCCCGTGCCACGGTTCTTCTTCGACATCCACGATGGTGATGTCCTGCGCGACGATGTGGGGCATGACTGCCCCGACCTGCAGGCGGTTCGCGCTGAGACACAGCGCGCTTTGGGTGGGCTGGTCGCGGCCAAGCCATTGGACGCGAATGCCATCCAGGTCCGGGTCGACGTGCGGGATGACAGCGGCAAGCGCGTCGTGACCGCATCCCTTCTCGCGGTCATCGAGGACGCTCCATAACGCCCAATCCGCGAGCCGCTGCGTGTCGCGCGAGATAGGATCTCGGCCTCAAACTGCCGCCGCAGCCAGGAAGCAGACCACGCTCACAGCTAACATCGCCAGCCCGGGCCAGTTCGCCCGAGGGCTGAAGCCAGCCGCGCTGTCGGTTCGGCTCCTAGCTCTGAAGCGCCCACCCCAGAGCGCCGTGAAGGCCGTGAGCAGGATGCCGCCGATGAAAAGCAGCACTCCGGCCCAGACAAGAACCATCCTGGGCTCAAAGGCAGCCTGCGCGCTCATCGCAGACACTCGCTTCTCGTCCACTCCGCAGCGATGCTCCGCCCGCCCCAGCGGGGAGGCAACCCTCCGTGCTGTTGCGCGCAGGGGCTTGGCGGTGCCCAGGATCTGTTTCGTAAAGGGGCTTACGCGATCTAGGCGGCTCCATAACGCCCAATCCGTGCGAAAGGACCGGGATCGCCCGGCATTTTGATTTCCAGACACACAAATCTAACAGGCTGAAGTGCCTGGGAAACTGTCGTTTTCCTGGCATTGAAGGATACGGGTACCACCACCGCGTTCAGTCTCTACGATTGCCGGCCCGTGCCGCTGGGCGCAGCATCGCCGGGCGCCCTGAAGCACAGTTTGACCCGGAAGTGGTCGCTCTCGATACCCTGCTGCAGGTGCTTGGTGATGTAGTGCAGCGGCGTGCGCGCCAGGAGCCCGGCCTTCCGGGATGCGATGATGGCAGGGGGATAAGGTCCAGCGGCGTCCGTGCCGATCCGGTCGGGTGCCAACAACGGCTGATCCTCCAGCACCTTGCGGAAGAAGTGCTTGGCGGCGTCCAAGTCGCGCTTGGCTGACAGGAGGAAGTCGACGGGCGTGCCGTGCTTGTCGATGGCGCGGTACAGGTAGCGCCACCCGCCCCGGACCCGGACGTACGTTTCATCGACCCGGATCGAGCCGCAATGCGGCTTGCGGAAGGTGCGCAATCGGCGCTCCATCAGCGGCGCATAAGCCAGCACCCAGCGGTTGAGGGTGGAGTGGTCGACCTCGACACTGCGTTCGAGGAACAGTTCCTCGATATCGCGGTAGCTCAGCGGATGGCGCAGGTACGAGGAGACGGCCTGGACGATCAGCGTGGCCTCGAAGTGACGGCCCTTGAAGTCGGCCTTGGCCCGACGCTTCAGCCGCGCAGCGATAGCGTTGAGGATCATGGAGGGCCTCCGGGATCGGAGGCGCAAACTCGGCCTGTATGCCTAACGAGCCGTGAACCTCACAAACTTTGCGACAGGTCCCTCCTGCCGGGGGGCAGGTCAGAGATCCCATGCATCTCGGAGCGAGCGGTGAAAGAGGATTCTGCGCCCGCTATCGCTTTTCCAGCGTGTGCGGACCAGCTTTTCTTACGTTCGATTTCTACCCTTGCCTGCGCATGAAATGATGTAGACCACCATTCTTTACGGGGCCATAAACTTAACGCGAACGACCTTCGCCGTGCACAATTCTTTGCAGAGAAAGGTCAAGCATGTTCGAAAACTGGTTTTATCCAGACAACGAAAATCGCGCAAACCGCGCCGGCGAATTGGCCAATGACTGCGCCATCATCTCTGCGGCACTTGTGCAGGACAAGCAAACCGTGGAAAGCCTCCTCGATCAGTCCACAAAGGCGATCCAGGACGCCTACCGGAACCTGACTCAGAGCGATGTTCCCGTCCAACCTGTTTCCCTGGATAAGGACCACTGGGTGCAGAAGATAGCCTCTGTCATCAGCCCTATCGTGGCCATGGAGCGCACGATGGTTGCGCTCCAGGCTGCTAGTAGAGCCTGGCTGCTCAACCAGGGGCGCATCGGTGAAGCCGCTTTTGGCGACTTCGTCGGCCTTCCGCGCTGGCTTCGTTTCGGCAAAATCATGGGTGGCATTGCTGCAGCGGCGGCCGTTGAAGCTGTCGTCGACGCGATTAGCGGTGCCGACAACCGGCATGCATTGCAAAAAGCTGTGAACGATCTCAAGCAACCACGCATCGCACTCAAACAACACGCTTTAGTCAATGAGCGAGTACGGTTGTCGCTAACGGCTGTCATTGACTCTTATGATGCGATTAGGAATATTCCGGGAATTACAAAGGAACAGCTTGATGCCATTGTTACCAATTTGATCTCCCAACATAAGGTGCATGTTGAAGAAATAACAGATCAGTTTGCCATGTCTAAGCTGGCGGAACTTGATAATCAACGGGGCTCATGGACTGCCGAAGGATGAACGATTCCATGACAATTTGGGACGACATCGGCGGACTGTTCACTGGCGACACCTACTTTCCCGACAATCCTTCGCGCGAGCACCGTGCGCAGGAACTGGCTCAGGACTGCCAGGATCTCGCCGGCAAGCTCTCTTTGCTGGCGCCACAGATCAAGGCCGGTCTCCAGGCCCTGGATGACCGGATCGCCTCGCTTTACGAGAGATCTGTAGATGTTCCGCCCGACGTGCGGCCAACCCAAGTCCAGTTCAACCAATGGAGCGTTAGCGCATCGCAACTTGTAATTCCCGTGCTGACTGGAACTGTGGCTTCCTCGGCGCTGACCATTGCTGCGACTAGCTATCTCGCTAGTACAGGGGAGATCGGTGCGGCCGCCTTCGCTGAATTGGTCGGGCTGCCCGCCGTCTTCGAGATTGGCATAGGCGCTGCCGCGGGCATTGCCGCCATTGGGATCTCCTTCGCCATTGGTGCCATTTCCGGCGCAGTACGGCGGGACAAATTGCAGGAGGCCATCCACGCAGGCGTGCGCGGCCGCCTCAGTGCGCAGAAGGCTTATCTGGTTAACTATCGCCTGCTTACCTCGATCTCGGCCATGGCCGCGGCTGTCGCGGCACTGCAGGCGGCACACGTCGACAAAGCTGAGGTCATTAGCAATCTGCAGAAGTTGGTAAAGCAGGCTTCAGCGCAGATCGAGGCAGTTACCGACGACGACGCCGCCAACGTCCTCGCCACGTTGGATCGCAGTCGGGGCTCTTGGACCAACGAGGACTACTGATATCAGCGTCGGATTGGAGGCGGACACATCCGGCTCCTCTTCCAGCTTGTCGTCACTTCCGGGCCGCTGGACCAGTTGATGCCTCGCGACGGCGCCGAGCGGGACACCTGGAAGCGCTGGGTCGCCGAGGGCTGGCAGACGGGCGTGACCCAGGCGTGCCAGGTGACAGGGGCGTGATGGTGTGGACGCCCCCCGGGCGTGTCGCAAACGCGAATGGGCCTGCGTTTACGGGTCATTAGCCCTACCGAACGAGCTTGCCGTCTCGTCCCGGAGCCGGCCCATGATCCTGCACGCCATCGCCGCCAAGCTGAAGCGCCGGTCCAAGGCCGACTTCAAGGGCCGTCACTTCGAGGCGGCTCTGATCGTGCAGGCGGTCTCCTGGTACCTGCGCTACTCGCTGAACTATCGCGACATCGAGGAGCTGTTTCTGGCCCATTGACGCGCCGGGTTCTGCGATCAAGCCTGCGCATGGCTCCTCTCGGAGGCCAAGATGCGCCGTGTCCCAGCCCTTGCCGTGTTTCTCACGGCAG
>NZ_JBAWTG010000228.1:0-4835 GCF_037106235.1 Methylobacterium nigriterrae
CGCGCCCGGCTCGGCGAGGTCACCCTGGTGCCCGGCATGCCCGTCGACGCCTTCCTGCAGATCGGCGAGCGCACCGTCATCTCCTACCTCACAAAGCCCCTCGCCGATCAGATCTCGAAGGCTTGGCGCGAGCACTGACAGGCTGCGAAGCAGTGCCTGTGCGAGCGAAATGACCGACAGCGCCTCTTACCTGGGCTCCCGCAATGGATTGAGGCACAGCTTCAGTCCAGCGCGGCCACGCCGGCGAGCTGATTGAGCGGGCGCTGCCCTGCAGGCTCACGGGCACGGGGACTACGAAACCGGCGAGACAGCGTTGCGCGGCTCGATTGACCTTCCGCTCAACAACCGCAGCGGGCGGTCGCGCTCCATAACGCCCAATCCGCGCCGTGATGCACCTACTCCTGATCCACGTGGTGCGCGTGCAGACGCTTCACAGCGGTGCGGAGTTGGCCCGGCATGCCCCGGCCAGTTGGTGGAGGGCAGGTACTCTCGAGCAGCCGAGCGAGGGCATGAAGCTGTGGCTCATGCAAGCATGGGACGCGGACAGGTCGAGGCAGCCATGGGTTTGTAAGTCCGTATGCCCGCGGCTCTGGGGTGGCTCGCCCTACACTGCGCCTTCGAGGGTTGCTCGGATGGGCCGGGCCGATCCTCACCGCAGGAGGGCGAGCCGTGGAGCAGTGTAGCGAGGTTTTCGTCGGCATCGACGTCGCAAAGATGCGCAACGCGATTGCGGTCGCCGATGGTGAGCGCAGAGGTGAGGTGCGCTATCTCGGCGAGGTCGACGCCGCCCGTTACAGCATGCGCCGGCTCGTCAAGCGCTTGGCCGCCAAGCATGAACGCTTACGCTTCTGCTACGAGGCAGGGCCGACAGCATACGGCCTGTACCGCCTCGTCACCGACCTCGGCCATCCCTGCACGGTCGTTGCGCCCTCGCTGATCCCGAGGAAGTCCGGCGACCGGGTCAAGACGAACCGTCGTGGTGCTCTGGTGCTGGCCAAGCTTCTGCGCGCCGGCGAACTCACGGCAGTGTGGGTCCCCGACGAGGGGCACGAGGCCATGCGCGATCTCGTGCGCGCTCGTGCTGCCGCTGTCGAGAGTCAGCGTGTGCACCGTCAGCAGGTGAGCGCCTTCATGCTCAAGCATGGCCGCGTCTACCCACGGAAGAAGGGCTGGACGATGCGCTATCTGCGCTGGCTTCAGGAGCAGCGCTTCGAGCATCCCGCCCACCAGATTGCGCTGCAGGAGATGGTCGAGGCCGTGCGCGTCGCCAAGGAGCGCGTCGCGCGCATCGAGGCGGCCATCGCCGAGTTTGTCCCGAGCTGGTCTCTTGGACCTGTCGTGCAGGCCCTACAGACCCTGCGCGGCGTCGACCTGATCGTGGCCGTAACCTTCGTCACCGAGGTCGGTGACGTCACGCGCTTCGTGAGCCCGCGTCAGCTCATGGGCTACCTTGGCCTGGTGCCGGGCGAGCGCTCGACCGGCGCTACGGTGCGGCGCGGCGGGATCACCAAGGCCGGGAACGGGCGGGTGCGCCACATGCTCGTCGAGAGCGCCTGGACCTACCGGCATCCGCCCAAGATCGGGGCAGAGAAGCTCTACCGCCTGGAGGCCGCGCCGCCGAGGGTGCGCGAGATTGCCTGGAAGGCGCAAAGTCGCCTGACCGCGCGTTACCGGGCGCTCAGCGGGCGGGGCAAGAAGGCGACGGTGGTCTGCACCGCGATCGCCCGTGAACTCGTCGGCTTCATGTGGTCGGTGGCTCGCGAGGCACAGGCGGCCTGACGCGCCGCCGAGCGGCGGATCATTTCCTCGCGCACCGGCGGGGGCGGGACTACGGCAGGGGAACGCCCGTCAGACGCTTTGTGGCCGGTTCTTGAACCGACGCCCGCTGTAAGATCGGGACAGCCCCGGACGCACACTCGGGAATGCGGTAGCCAACCCGCGCATCAGAGCTTGATCACCGACGTCCTTCAGGTCCCGCCTCCACCCGTGCGCGTACACCTCATCCTCACCGCTTGTCACAGCGGCCAGTCGCGCTCGGCCAAGTCATTGACAGCGGACATCAGAGCGTCATGCGGCGAAGCCCCTTTGACGTGACGATGAGGGTGGCGATGCGGGCCATGGGACGCCAACCATGGGCGGTGCCTCACATGAGCTTCATGAGCAGGCGGTGCGCCTGAGAAGGGTCTGAAACGGGTCCGGGTCCTTGAGCGTTCCTGACGGTCGAGCACGACAGGGCAGGAGCGTGTCATGGCCAGCTGGCGGTCCATGGATCGGGCCCCGCAGGACGGGCGGTGGATCGTCGCCATCAACCGGCACGAGCCCGACACGCGAGCGGTGATCCGCTGGGACCCGGCGCGCTTCGGCGATGCCCGCCCTTGGCACGTTGCCTCCTGCCGGCACAGCTACGCGGCCGACGCCTTCACGGATTGGCAGCCGTTTCCGGACTGCCCGTCCTCTGACGAGACCGAACAATCAGCCACATAGGAGATGATGACGATGGCGGCGGACAGTGCGGCTCCCCTCGTCCTGCAGGTGGAGCCCTGCAAGGATGATCCGAGCCGCTATCACTGGGTTATCCGCGACCGCGACCACGTCGTGCGGCAATCCTGCTACTCGCTGCCAAGTGAGGAAGAGGCGCGCCACGAAGGACGGGCAGCGCTCCAGGAGGCAGCGGCCCTGGTGCGCGACAGCCGCTGAGACGTGAAGGTGATTGGGATGCACGAGCGCGATCCTCGCGCGGCTCGGATGCGAATGATGCTGGGCCTTGCTGCCGCGCTGTGCGTGCTGATTGTCGGTGGCATGGAGCTGATCTGGCACTTCGCCTGAGGCAATCTGATCTCACGCTCAGGCTGTTTCACGCGGCTGCCGGTTCCGTAACGCCCAGTCAACGAGCGGCCTCTAAGGTCTGATGATGCAAGCCTCGCTGGAGAGGTGCTGAACTTATCCGGCCCGTGAGCGTCACGCTTTCCCACGCGCGGGCGAGCGCTTCCGATCAGAACCTTCCCGCCGCGCTGCGGTTGACCCGGCGAAAGATGGAGGAACCGCATGCCCGCACCGAGCAGCCTCAAGGACGTGTATCTCGACGAGATGAAGGATCTCTGGTCGGCCAACGATCAGATGACCAGGGCTGTCAAGGAACTCAGTGGCCAGGCCAGCGACCCGAAGCTGAAGCAGATGCTCGAGCACTCGGTCGGCGGCATCGAGAAGCACACCGGCATCCTCAAGGAGCTAATCCAGCAGTGCGGCGGCCAGACCGAGCCGGAGTACTGCAAGGGCATGGAGGGCCTCGTCACCGAGGCCCGCAAGCACGGCATCAAGGAAGCCGCTCAGGATCCCAAGCTGCGGGACGTGGAGATCATCGCGCAGTACCAGCGCATGACGCACTACGGGCTAGCGGGCTTTGGCACGGCGGCAGCTTACGCCAAGGCGCTCGGCAAGTCCGAGGACGAGAGCAAGCTTAAGCAAGCGGTCTCGGAGATCTACAAGGGCGACGAGTTCGCCAGCAAGCTCGCCGAGAACCTGCAGCAGGTCGCCGCCAAGTAGGGCAGCGGTCACGAGCAGGGTCGGGCGACGGCTCGCCCCGTACACGCGGCCGCGCCCGAACTCATGCGTCGGGTTCGGCCTCATTGTTCGCTGCACCAGCTGAGCGCTTTGATCCATAACGCCCAACCTGCGAGCGGCGCTGTGACCCTGCTAAGGTCCGGTCAGCTGTCGGGTTCGGCCTTGCGGCCTGCGCCGCCTGTGCGATGAAACGACCGATCAGAAGAATTACGTGAGAGCCGACACCCACTGCTCCGAAGCCGATCGTGATGTGGGAGACCGCTTCGCGTGATCGCCTCGTGCATGCACAGGGGCTGGCGGACGGGGCGGGCGAGCAACGCGCGGAATTGCGACGGGCCGGAGAGAGATTGGTTCACGCGGTGCCGCTGCGATGGCCTGCTCGACCACCGGAACTGACAGCTGCGAGCACGTCTCCCGGTTCGGGCAGGGACATTGCTGACGCCGGGCGCGGCCGTTTGTTTGAACGATCACGCAGCTGCCGTTGACAAAAACGGTCACGGCAACGCCGCACACGCTGCAGACGTCTTTGATGATGTCCATGCTGTCCCCTTGTTGTGTAAGTTCGTGCTGACACCTTAGGGGTCGCGAACGGTAGGTCAGGCCAGACTGTTCCAATTTTTAGGCACTCTCCGGACGCCCGGGATGATGTGCCGCAGTTCTGATCATCCGCGGAGCGGTTGTTCCATAACGCCCAACCTGCGAATGGGCCGGGATCGCGCGGCATTTTGATTTCCAGACACACAAACCTGACAGGTTTAAGTGCCTGGGAAACCGTCGTTTCCCTTACACGGCGTTTTGCGCCGTTTGGAACGGTCAATTGGGGCAAGCGCTATCGGAACGCTGCGCGGGCCTTGGCCGGCTCAGGAACTACACTCGATGGGTGGGGCTTTCGAGATGGACTATCACAGGTTCAAGGTCGGCTAGCCCGTCCGACAGTCCACGGTCGGCTATGCTGATGCCAAGAGCGCTGCTAGTGGCCTCTTCGAGGTCGCTCGGCTCATGCCGGAGTTCCGCACGGGCCCACGATCCGTCATCGCTGCCCCTGTAACGCCTCGAAACTGATCGAGCGCCATCAGCAGACAGCCTGCCCGCGATGGTGCGGGTCCGAATGTTGTAATCCAACCCTTCGGCTCACAATGGCAACTGGCAATCTGCTTGCCTGCTATCATCGAGGTCGTAATTACCCACGGGGTGCGCCTGAGCGCGGCGTGCGGCAGGCGACGGGCCTGGAGGTGCCCCGCCTCGCCACTTGCCGGGAGCCGGTATCACTGATT
>NZ_JBAWTG010000229.1:0-4823 GCF_037106235.1 Methylobacterium nigriterrae
AGCTTTCTCCATTCTGCGTCGTCCAGCATCACTCCTCCCAGTCAGGAGGAGCAAAACGCCCGCACACGGAACACGTTCAAGGCCGAACAGGCCGTAGATCGCGGCACCGCTCGCGAGCTTGCGTAAGGGCAGCCTCCGCAACGTCGAGACCGACGACGGTGTTACACCGCGCTGCCAAGGCCTTCGTCAGCACACCGATGGAGCAGCCGACCTCCAGGGCCGAATCATACCGGACTTGCGGCAGCGCATTGAGCGTGACGGCATACTTCGTCCGCTCGTAGGCGCTCGTGGCAAACTCCCAGGGATCCGGGTTCCGCGCATATCGCTCGTCGAAGTAACTCGGCGGCAACGAGGTCGTGTGTCGCGTCACGGTCAGATCTCCAGGAAGATCTCGAAGGGTCTGGTGAAATGGGCAAGCATCGCCGCCTCGAGCCGGAAGCCTTTGGGGTCATCGTTGATGAGGTCTGTGGTCTGCGAGCGATGGGCCGCGACAGCCATGTTTTTTGCGACGAGTTGACCGGAAATATCCAAGCGCAATCCTCTCGGCGGTGGTCCAACGTCTGTGTCTGCCGGAAGCGTCCAACCCCAGACTGGGTAGGCAAGGAGGCGCACGTCAGCGAGCTTGCTGCAGGCGAGGCGTGCCAGCTCCGCGGACGCTTGGTGGTCGCAATGTGGGTCATGCGGCCAAGTGACGATAAGGTTGCCTGCTCCGCACGTCCGCACCGCCCCCGCAATGGCCAATGCGGCGCCTTCCGCCTCAGGGCCGGCCGAGGGTACGTGTCGGTCGGGCAGGCGCAGGAAGTGCACATACTTCGCAGCGAGTCCCAGGAGCTCTGCGGCGGCCAGTGTCTCCTTTTCTCGAAGAGCCCTCAGTCGTTCGGGCGGATAGCTCGGTGAGTTCGGATGAGACCCGACGCCGTCACTCACGACGACGAGGTGGACCGGCAGGCCCTCCTCGCAGGCCCGCGCGATCAAGCCACCGCAACCGAGGCTCTCATCGTCCGGGTGCGGAGCAACGATGACCAGGCCGCGGCCGACGGCCAAGTCCTGAAGATCGCCGAATGGAAGCGCCTCGGCAGCCAGGAGAAACGCATCGGCCCTCATCAGTTCTCAACCTCATGCCAGAGATCGCTGGCCATCCCTGCGGCCTTGAAGGCCTCGCTTGCGGCCGTGGTGAGCGCCTGATCCGAGGCTCGGGTTGACGAAGGTGGGTCGCACCATCCCGTGTCAGCCGCTCCAACGCATGTCCGCGCAGGAAATCCTGCGCTCTGAACTGACCGGTATTTTGGACGGGGACGCGTGAGTGACTGTCTTGCCGGTCTCGCCACACCCGTTGGTCTCATGCACGGTTCGCTTCACTCTCGCCTGCGCTCGACGAACCTGGGCTGACGTCACCGCATGAACCAAGATGCGCGTGCGGCCGTTCCCGTAATGCCTCCAGGGTGACCCTATCGTTTCGGCTGTTCGTACACAGACCTGCGATACCTGGAGCGGGACAGATGCACCACAAGCGGGAGTTGGCCGGTTGCCGAAAGGCAGACCTTCCGCTTTGCGCCCATCTCGGCCATTCGGCTGCCCTCACCTGCATCTCCGAAGCGGACATCGGCTTAGGCCGGATCACAGGTCCCACCGAGGCCGAGCCGCACAGTCTGAGACGTCATGGCTGGCCAGATCCTCTGGGGTTTCTGACTGAACACGCCGCTCTTTGCCTCAGCCCATAGAGCGGTTGGATTTCGGCTTAGCGGACGCTGCGGGAGAGTCGTTCATCATTACACCCGCGCAGGCCGCAAAGGAGCCAGACTGCGCCAGGAGAGCGGGTTGACACATTAGACATCTTATATAAGATAGGGCGCAACTCGCACGGATCCGTGACAGCGCGCGCCAGCAGAAAGAGCGCGCGACAAAGTTCGAGGCCCCGCCAGACGATTTCGGTCCCCATCCGGCTCGATCAGCCTAGTCTCGAAGACACACACGTTCTTGGGAGGGAACGATGAACGCGGAAGTAGAGGCCTTCGCGGCCGCCGGTCCGCCGCTCGCGAGCACGTCTGTGCCCTCCTTGCCGAAGGTTGATCAGTGATCCCAGTCGCAATGGCGAGCGGGCGTAGGAGAGAGGCCAGCCGATAGTTCGGCCTCATGCTGAACAGGAGGCGGCAGTGCTAGCAAGCCCGACCCGCGCACCTGCATTCGTCTAGATCGCCAGGACGAAACTGACGGGGCCGCGCGTCATCCGCATTGGATCGGGCGGCTGGAAGCTCGTTGAGGCGGGTGTCCGAATAATGTCGTGCTCGGCTGGAATTGATTAGAGCCTGCGTAGCCAATTCGATCGGCAAAAATTGAGATTAGATAACAATACAGACTGATAAACAGTCCACGACGTTGTTTTTTCGCTGGGAGGATTCGAGGATGACAAGTCAGTGCCAAGACAGCGTGGATCGTCGGACGATCTCGCTTCTCGCATTCTCAGCGACGTCGGGTGTTCTCGTCGAGTTCTATGATTTTTTCATCTTCGGGTATGCGGCCGCAAGCGCTTTTCCTCATATATTTTTCCCCAACCTTTCGCCGACGGCTGCGCTCGTCTTCTCCTATCTCACCTTCGGCGCCGGATTCCCGGCACGGCTCCTGGGAGCTTTCCTGTTCGGACATTTCGGCGATCGGGCCGGCCGCAAGAACTCGTTCCTGCTAAACATCCTGATCGTCGGAGCGACGACGATGCTTGTGGGCCTCCTGCCGGGCTACGACACACTTGGAATCGCCGCGCCCATTCTGCTCATCGTCCTGCGCATCATCCAAGGTATTGGTTTGGGCGGCGAGTTCGGCGGAGCGTCGTCTCTACTCTCAGAGTTCGGGGCGCGGCGAAAGAACCGTGCGTTCTGGGTGTCGCTTGCCAATCTTGGAATTCCAGGAGGCGCCATGGCGGCGAGCGCGGTTCTCTATCTCCTGTCCGACAACTTCGCGACCTATGGCTGGCGGATCGCCATGCTGCTTTCGGCAGTCGTCGTGATCCCAGGGTTGCTCGCGCGCTTCCAGTTGGCCGACTCGCCGCTGTTCGAGAAGTTGAAGGAGAAGGACGAGTTGGCGAAGATGCCAAGCCTAGACGTGATGCGGCGGCACTGGCGTCCGATCCTCCTGCTGGCGCTCGTGTGCGGCTTCCAGCAGATGGACGGCTATGTCAGCGGAACCTACGCCATTTCCTTCATGAAGTCTGCAGGGATCCCGCTCGCGACAACGGCGGTGATCATCTTCGTTGCCAGGATCGGCGATCTCATCGGCGTTCTCATCAGCGGTCCCTTGGCCGACCTGATGAAGCGGAAGCAAGTGACGTACTTCGCCATCGGGATCACAGCCGTCCTGTCCTATCCCTACACGCTTGCGATCCTCAACCAGCAGGTCGCGCTGACCCTGATCCTGCAGTTCGTGATCACTCTGGTGGGTGTCGGCGTGCTGCACGGCCTCGCGCCGATCCTGACCTCCGAAAACTTCCCGACGAAGTACCGGTACTCCGGGGCAGGGATTGCCTACAGCCTGTCCGCGATTTTCGGCGGCATGTTTGCGCCGCCGCTGCTGGCTGGCCTCATCGGCGAGAACATCGCCGAAAAGTGGTTCTACGTACCGGTCGTGTACGGCCTGTATGCTCTCGTCGCTTTCGTCGCTCTATTCTTCATGTCGGAGACCCGAGATGTCGCTCTGGAGGAAATTGACGAGGTACACGCATCGTAGGCGTTGATTAGCAGAAGAGCCGCTAGAGCGCGGTCCACCGAAGCGGCCATCGGTTCCGTGCGAGAAAACGCACCGTAACAGCATTGAGGTCTGGCAGAGGAGCAAGCATGCGCTCCTCGTGCAGCACGCCGACGAGCAGCATCTGATCGCGCCCGAGCAGCGGTGCGCACTTCGTCCGGCCAGTCGCGATACCGGTCAGAACAAGCGTCTGCGGGGTCTTCCGAGTGCGACGCGGCCGGAATAGGCGAAAAGGCTGGCCTCAACGAAGCCAGGCGGCGGATTGTGATTCGCCGCCGCAGCAAAGGCTCTTCGGCGGCCTTCGATAGCGATGACGAAGTTGGGTGGAGCATCGAGCGAGCGTGTCGACGGTGAGTTGGGGCTGTTTCGTCCGCCTCGGCGAGGAGAACACAACGAAAAAATTTGCTCCGCCGCGCTCAGTCGGGGCTCTTCCATCGGTCCGAAAAACTTTGCGAAGGACCCCGCGAGAGCATGGTTGACGCCCGTAGGATTCCATGTCTTATATAAGATATCAGCTACCAAAATGATTTGGAGCGTAAGGAGGAGATCGGACACATGAAGGCTCAACGTGCTGTGGCGGAACCCGCTGAGAGCGACCAGAAGGCAGGCATCCCGCATGCTCTGGCTCACAATCCCAAGGACAATGTGGCGGTCGTTGTCGTTGAAGGTTTCAAAGCTGGGACGAAAGCTCTGGTCGTCGTGACCGACAACAACACGTCCTTCACGATTACTGCAAAGCACGACATTCCGATCGGACATAAGCTTGCCCTTACAGACCTTTCGGAGGGCGACACCGTGATCAAATACGGCCAGGATGTCGGCCGAATGATCGGTGCCGCGGCCAAGGGCGAGCACGTCCACACCCACAACATGAAGACGAAGCGCTGGTGAGGAATCTTGAGATGACACACGGAACGACGATCACCCAGGATCAGGCCTCGCCCTTCGTGGGCGGCGCCCCCGACCAGTTCACGACCTCGGCACTTCCGACCGAGCGCGCGTCAGCTGACTATAAGAACGCCACCTTCATGGGCTGGCGCCGGGAGAACGGGCGCGTCGGCGTGCGCAACCACGTCGTGCTCCTGCCC
>NZ_JBAWTG010000230.1:0-4800 GCF_037106235.1 Methylobacterium nigriterrae
CAGCGCCTCCACTCAGCCCTCGGGTACCGTACGCCTGAGCAGGCCGAGCAGCGCTGGGCAACGTAACCTCCGTGTCCACAAAAACGGGGGAGGATCAGTGGCCCCTTCCTGGCCCGGAGCCATGCGCTAAGCTTCGGCCGATTTCTGACCGCCCCCTCACCCCGCGCACTCGGAAGGTGCTCGCCGCCCTCACGGACGAGTTCCTGCCGCCGGGTGTGCTCGCAGTGTGCGAGCAGGCCTGCCGACCCGGGACCGGAAGGAGCTGGCCGCGCGAGCCTGCGATGCGCTCGTGCAGCTCGGGCTGGCGGAGGCACACTATGACGGCCGCTGGTATCGGTGGCGGCGGGCACCTTGAGCCCGGGTCAAATTCCTGCGCGTGTCCCTTCGTGGGCAAGAGACTGAGAGATTCTGACGCAAGCGAACGGCTGAAGAAGGCCGTCCGACGAAAGGTGATCCTGAAGGCGGGGCCGCAGACCCGGTAACCTATGTTCGGCGAGTCGGCCAGCCGCTGCTTGGCGAGGAGGGCAATCAGTTGATCGTCCGCCTTGTCCCCACCGCTCCTGTCTCCGGATCAATCCCGTGGTTTCTCGCCACGACTGCAGTCAGCCGAGCCAAGTGGGGCCGAGGTTTTCTCCCGACCAAGCCGTCTCCAGAAAGCCGAGCCCGGCCGATATGAGCGCCAAGCTTCGTCCTCACTGCTGATGAGGAGCCTCGGGCGGAGCGCTCGATGCCGTTGGGTGTGGAACACGCGATGCTCCGCTCACGCCAACCAAGGCAGCGGCGAGCACGACAAAGACCGCGAGGAGGGGGCCAATCTTCATACGCACCTCCCAGGCTCTAGTGCCTCCGCGATGATCCGCGCGCCCTCCACCACATGCAACATTGCGTGCGATTTTAGCTGGCTCAGGCGTGCTCGATGGCGCGCCCTGTAGATGCTTCTGGCGACCCCTACCCTCACCTTAATCGGCCTGATCGCCTATGCTGAGCCCGGCGTCTGGCTTTCGTGAGCAGGTGTCGGCCGGCGGGGTGTGAGGAGGGCAAACCGGGCATCCCGCCGGTCCTTGGATGCCGGCACACGACGTGCACCGAGTGTCCGCGCCCTGGGACGAGGGTGGCAGTCACCGGCCGGCCCCGTTCAATCGTCTCCGAGCGGTGGTGCGGTCGGTGACCCCTCAACGCGTTCGATCTCTACGATTGCCGGTCTCTACCTTGCGGCGCAGCATCCTTATGCGCCCTGAGGCACACGCAGGGTGGCAGGCGCCGGCCGCAGACGTGGTTGCCAGCCATGGAGCCTGCTGCGGTCGGTGGCCCCTGCCCTGCGTCCACTCTCAACGATTGCTGAGGGCTATTCTGGGGCGCAGCATCATCGTGCGCCCTGTTGGGAGGGTGGCAGGCACCGGCCGCGCAAGCATCGCCCCGTCCTCCTCGCGCTGTCGCGGTTGGTGACCCCTGTCCTGAACACTCCCCGAGATGCCGGGTTGAACCTGTGCCGGTCGACTGTTTCTCCGTTCGGTCCACCGGCTCGACGACGCTGGCTTCAACCCGCTCTCACATGGCCCGCGCCGTCGACCTTCCTTCTGCTCGTAGTTGATCTACTGGCAGTCGAGATGGAAGCTCCATCAGAGCCGGTGCTCAGACCTGCCATCATCGCCTCGCGCCGTCTCGCCGGCTATCCTGTGCCGTCCCAGGCTGCGCGTTGTGAATAGTTCGGGATCTCGCCCCAACACGATCGCGGCGGTACGAACGCGCGAATTCGTGCATGTCGAGTTCGAGCGCACGACCAAGCGCATCCCGAGTGTCTGCGCCATCTGCCTCAAGGAAGGCGAGTTCGAGCTCTCCCATCGCCATCAGCATACCATTCCAAATACGAACAAACAGGGAACATATGGGGTGAGCGGGCGTGACTTCAATGCCACCCGGCCGGAGGTGCCCTGCCACAGCGGTATAAGCGGTCCAAGATGTCGCCCCGTCACCAGAACACTGGCATCTCGGCAATCCGTCGGATCCCTCCAGAGGCTTCGATTTGTGGCCAACCCTCCGTTCGTAGATGCGGCAGCCGCCGTGTCAGTGCGCGAAGCCCCTCCTCCAACTCCATTCTCGCGAGCGCCTCGCCGAGGCAGCGGTGCACACCGCCACCGAAGACCAGATGCCAGCGTGGATGGTCGGTGCGACGGATGTTGAACTGATCGGCGTCTTCGTAGAGAGCGGGGTCACGCATGGCCGACATCGTCGAGAACGAGACGAGCGCCTGGGCAGGCAACACATGTCCGCCGAGATCGATCTCCACCAGGGTAAAGCGCGGGAACGAACCAACAGACGGCTCGTAGCGCAGCGCCTCCGCCACCGCACCAGGGATAAGGCTCTCGTCTCGGCACACGGCCTCCCACTGCTCGCGGTGAGCGAGGAGTAGCGCAACCTGAATGGCCAAAGCGGCCCGCGTGGTATCGCTGCCGGCTAGAGCGATCGTGACGACCTGCATCAGCGCCTCGCTGGGCGAGAGCTGGCCCTGCCTGTCGACCGTTGCCGTAAACTGCGAGAGGAAGTCGTCCCTCGGCACCCGGCGGCGCTCATCGAGAAGATCGCTGACGTAAGCTGTGAGTTGTCGTGTGGCTTCCTCGATCGCTGGGGTCTCCTCGGGCACCCATGTCGAGCTGAGCGAGCGGGCCATGCGGTAAACCCAGTCTGTGAAGCGCGGGATGTCGGCCTCTGGTAGCCCCAGTATCGAACTGATGGTCCGGGCCGGAATGGCAGCCGCAAAATCCGCGAGCAGGTTCATCGTACCGTCGCCGCGACGCTCATCAAGAATGTCCTCAGCGACGCTGCTGATGCGAGGGCGCAGTTCCGAGACTATCCGGAACGCGAAGGTGCGGGACATCGGCGCACGCCGCCGCCGGTGGGCCTCGTCGTTGGACAGCAGCATGCTGCCCTGCAGGAAGGCGAACAACGGTCCCGAGGTCACACCGCGAAGCGCAGCGAACTCCGTTTCCACCTGACGCGTCCGCGGATCGGACACGAGGCTCTGCAGGTCCGCGGCCCGCAGCAGAATGAACACACCATCGTCCGACCTGATGAAGGGAACGAGCGGACGGTAGCGGCGGAACGTTCCGTGCGGATCCCGCTCCAACTCGGCACGGGGCACGATCACCGGTTCAGGCTGAGCGTGGGTGTGGTTGGGTGAAGCCAAGATGGTCATGGAGCAAGCTCCGTTGAGGACCAGGCAAAAGCAACTTCTGCCGGGTCCGCGCTGCCTGACGGTGCCAATTTACACAGCCTTGCCCAGGGAGAATGCCGCAGAGGTGTTCCCCAGAGCTACGATGCAATCTGTCCCCCTAAGCCGGGTACGCTCTGCCCCGGCTAAGGAAGCCCATCGGCCTCGGCGTACGAGGCAGGTCGTACTCCTCGCACTCGGCGATCCCGAACGCTGCTGCCTGGAATGAGCCCACGACAGGGGCTTGTTACGTTGGCCAAGTAGAGCGCATTCCGAGGGCTGGAGCGGGACCGCTTAGGCCCGCTAAGCCGTTGAAGTTGCGTGCCCCACCGCGACCAGGGCCGGCAGTCTTGGCAAGCAATAACCCCAAACGTAACAAGCCCAGTGCCCGTCGCCTTGCCACTGCCGCGACACGGCTTCCAAAGCGCTCCTACTCCATCTGTGGGTGATAGAACTCTACAGAGAATTCGAGTTCCGCGATCTCAAGAGTGCGGATAACTCTCTTGCCTAAGGCACGCAATGCCGCGACATGGTCCGGTGCATGGTCGGCAGAGGCCAACACTTCGAAGCGGGCTGCGCCGCCTATTACGACAAGGTGAAGCTGACCAATATTGTCGCTCGACGCAATAATGCAGACAGCGAGCGTGCTGACACTTCCGAGCTCCTCGATCGTGTTACAGCGCCGGTGTTGGACGTTCGCTGAAGGCTGGCCGACGCTGATGATGTCACCCATGCGCCTGGGTCTCCATAGCGACGGAACTCATGCAAGGTTTACGCCTGCTGCCCTTACCGCGGTACTTGCGCTATCAACCGCACCCCGGAAGATGCGCCAGCACTCGCTGTGCCTGAACTGCCTCCCATTGGTCACCACCTCGCGCCGTGGCGATGCCACGGTGTGTCAGCGCCCGGGCGATAACACGTCGCGCTCGTGATGCCCGACGCCCGCCGGTCCGCGATCACAGGTGCGAGCCGGTCGGCCTGAGCTTGCGCCTAGGCCGCGCCAGTGGCTGCCTTGGTGCCCCATTTGGATTGGACCAGCAGATCCAGCACCTCGCCTTCCGCATCCAAGGCTCGCCACAGGTACATGCGCCGCCCCTGGCTGGTGACCACCATCACATCCAAGTGCCAAGTGCCGGTAGGTCGGGGCCGCAGCCGGCGCAGGTTCCGGGCGAACATAGGACCGAACTTAGCCACCCACCGCCGGACACTCTCGTAGGCAACGCTGATGCCGCGTTCAGCCAGGAACTCCTCGACATTCCGGTAGCTGAGGGAGAGCGAAGGTACAGCCAGACGGCGTGGCGGATGATCTCGGGCGGAATCGAGTGCAAAGGCCGACGCTGCTCGACGGACTTTGCTCTGTCCATGAAGGTCAAGGAGCGGCCGGCGGGCACGCCCGAGCAACGCTTGCGCGGCGAAGTTGCTCGGAAGGATCATCCGGGCGGGTCCTTGGGTCGGTCTACCGTGCCGGCCGAATCTGGACGGCGCGATGGGATCGCGGCTTCGTCAGTCTTGTGGAGGTCGGTGAGCGGGACCTGTGGCTCTGGCTCGTCTCGCCTGCCGATCCCGAGGGAGCGGACCAAGACCGGGAGGAA
>NZ_JBAWTG010000231.1:0-4775 GCF_037106235.1 Methylobacterium nigriterrae
CGTTTTCCTGTCATCGGCGAGGAGCGTCTCGCGAGCCCTCCCAAACAGCCCCGTTTGTGTCAGGAAACCGTGACTGGAAAACTACTGACAGGAAAACGTAGCTGAGCCACTATCCTGACATGCTCGTCGGCTACGCCCGTGTCTCCACCCAGGACCAGAACCTCGACCTCCAGCGCGATGCGCTGACAAAGGCCGGCTGCCAAAAAATCTTCGAGGAGAAGAAGTCCGGCAAGGCCGGCACCAAGCGTCCGCAGTTCGAGGCGGCGCTGGCCTACCTGCGTCCCGACGACGTGCTGGTCGTGTGGAAGCTCGATCGCCTCGGCCGCTCCCTCGTCGAGATGATGCGCACCATCGACGCCCTGCGCCGGGAGAAGGTCCACTTCCGCAGCCTGACCGAGCAGTTCGACAGCGACACTGCCCACGGCCGCTTCGCCCTGCAGATGCACGGGGCCATGGCCGAGTACTTCCTCGACCTCAACCGCGAGCGCACACTGGAGGGCCTGAAGGCGGCCCTGGCCCGCGGCCGCAAGGGCGGCCGGCCCAGGAAGCTGTCCGAGGCTGATATCGAGGCTGGGCGCGCACTGCTGGTGGCCGGCACCATCTCGGTGGCGGAGATTGCCCGGCGCCTCGGGATCTCGCGCTACACCTTCTACAGCTACTTTCCGCGAGCGCGGGCGAGCAGCCAGCGCGGTCAGGGGTGAGTGCGATGCCGATCCGGCGCGAGCATCGCTTCTTCTATCCCATCGACTGGCCTCAGCTCTCGGCCGTGATCCGCTTCCGTCGGGCTGGCGGCCGGTGTGAGGTCTGCGCACGCCCGCACGGCCAGCGCCGTGTTCCACCTCGGCGACGGCCGCTGGTGGGACGCCGAGGCTGCCTCCTGGCGCGATGGACGTGGACGGATCGTCTGTGTGGCCGTCGGCGCGGATGATGTGCTCGGCCAGGTGCGCACGACGCGCGTGGTGCTGGCCGCAGCCCACCGCGACCATGACACCAGCAACAATGCCGAGCGCAACCTCGCGGCCTTCTGCCAGCGCTGTCACCTGCTCCACGATCGGCCCGAACACCGGCGACGGCGATGGCTCACGTTGTTTCGGAGGAAGGCGCTGGGGGACTTGTTCCGTGGGCCGTATGCGTAGGAGTTTCCAAGTGTAGGCATTGGCTCGTAGCCGAGGCAACGAGCTGCTCGGGCGGACTGCGATGCAAAAGGAAGCTTGTCTTCGGTTGTGTCACTTGCCGCCATACCTCGGAAGAATAGTGTTTATTTTCCTCATCTAGAGCAATCCTTGCAGGCATACTGCATATCGACGCGCCTTAAGAGCTCATTAACTATACATCATCCTCCTTAGCGAGTGGGGCGGCTGTCAGCATTGCCCTACAGGGGGAACGGCCGTGCACGTGATCCTAATCGCAGCTCAGAAGGGCGGAGCCGGCAAGAGCACGCTTGCCGCGCACCTGAGCACCCTGGCCGACCGCGAGGGCAAGACGCTTCTCATCGACACCGACCCGCAGGGCTCGCTCTCCTTCTGGCGCGGACGACGTGCGGCCGAAACACCCCACCTCACTCGCGCCAGCGCTCATGCCCTGCCAGACGTTCTTAACAGAGCAAGGTGCACAGGCGTGGCTTGGGCCGTAATCGACAGCCCACCCCACAACTCCTCGCTGATCTCCGCCCTCATGAGCCGGGCCACCCTAACCCTGATCCCGGTGCGGCCGGGCCCCTTCGACCTCGATGCTGTGAGCGCGACGCTTGCCATGGCCCGCAGCCTCAAGGCGCCCATGGCCTGCATTATCAATGCCGCACCGCCGCTCATGCGTGGCGAGCGACAGACGAACGCCGTGGCGGAAACCCGCGCCGTCCTGACCAGCATGGGGGTGCCTGTTCTGCCGGGCCAGGTCTCCCAGCGAGCAAGCCTGTCTCATGCCCTCATCTCCGGCCAGTCCGTCGATGAGTACGACCCACAGGGTCGCGCAACAGCCGAGATTGCCGCGCTGTGGCAGACGGCCTCCGAGCTTGCCCGCACCTTCCCGCGCCACGCCTGAGGTTCGTTCCTATGGCAAAGCCAGCTCGCCCCTCTCTCATGAGCCTCTCGCAGGCAGGCTCCATGTCACAGGCCATTGTTGGCGTCTCAGCCACCGAACTGAGCCGGGGACGCGTGCTTGATACGAACTCGGAGTATCTCAGCGCCGGACCCGAGGAGCCTGCATCGGAGCCGGGCAGCGCAAGGCTTCAATTGAACCGTGCCGGCTGGTCGGAGCTGAACCGGCTAGCGCAGGATCTCAGGATGCCGCTGCCGAGCCTGATGGCCGAGGCTTTCAACGACGTGCTGCTCAAGCATGAACGCCCACCGGTCGTGGAGGCTAGGGCATCGAGTGAAGAGACGGGATGGGATCGCACACTGACGCTCGATGTCGCGCCTCCCGCTACGCTGTGGCCCGTGCTGATGGGCGCTTGGGTCTGGCACCAAACCGTAACACTGCCGCTCCTGGCGCTATGGAGCGGCTCAAACCGTTTAGGACTGCGATGAGCGCCAGCTGTTTTCACCTGTTTGGTCGCTAGAGAGCGAGAGCATCAGCGCGGGCGCTGGCTCACTATGTTCCGGCGGGCGACGGGCGACCTGTTTCGGGGACCATACCCTGATCCTTGAAGATGGTCAGCGAGGGGCCAGGTGGTGCCCCGTTGGGCAATACCGCTCCTGCCGGTCAGACACCGCTCTCAGCCCGTCTGCAGCTCGGCGGACCTCATCCCCTTCTGCCGCGCAAGTGGATGAATCGCCCCGACCAAGGCACAGAGCGTATGCGCGCAACGCACGCTCTTGGTTGCTCGCGGCCTTACCGACGTCGACCGTTGCGGAGGCGCATGGTTCGCGAGCCTCAGGAGGCTCTGCCGCCGCCAACCAGAGGAAGACGCCGAGTAGCACAGTGTTTGCCCCAGCAGCCGATCGGCCCAAGCGGAAGTGCCTCCCGGCAATGCACAGGCTTGGGCCCTCACCAAGATAGTGAATGTTTACCTCATCGGCAGCTCGCGTTCTAGGAGAGAGGATTAGTAAGCCTTTGAACAAGTCCACGCTCTAATAGACAGATCGGCTCGCCCGAGAATGTTTCACGCCTATGCGTACTGTCCTGAAGAGAAGCTCCCACTGGATGCATTCCGCGGCGTGGCTGAGCGCCTTCAACTTACTCGCCGTCGCCGGTTTATGTGCGGTCTCGGCTTTCATGCTCTGGCAGATGCGCCTGGACGCGGCGCGTCGGGCGGAGATCACCTCCCGTAGCTTGGTGCAGGTGCTCGGTCGCGATATCGCCCGCAACATCGAGCTGTATGATCTCTCCCTGCGGGCAGTTGTCGACGGCATGAAGCGCTCTGACGTCGCGCAGCTCAACCCCGAGTTGCGCCACATGATCCTGTTCGACCGGGCTGCGACGGCACTCGGGTTCGGCACGATCCTGGTGCTGGATCAGGCGGGCAATGCGATCACAACTTCGCAGTCCGTGTACCCACCGGCGTTCAACAGCGCGGATCGCGAGTATTTTCAATACTTTGCCACCCACGATGATGACGAGCTGCGCGTCAGCCCACCCTCGATCTCGCGCCTGAGTGGGCAGTGGGTCATCATGCTCAGCCGGCGGGTCTCCAACCCGGATGGCTCCTTCGCGGGCGTCGTCGCAGGGGCGATTTTCCTCGACTACTTCCGCGGCCTCTTCGCCGCCGCCGGTGCCGATCATGCCGGGACCGTCACCCTGTACGGGCCGGGCGGCACGGTCGCGATGCGCGAGCCGTTCGACCCGCATCTTCTCGGCACCAGCGTGGCGCGGACACCGAGCTTCCAGGAGATCCTGAAGGTCAGGAGCGGCAGTTTCATCGGTCCAGCCATGGTCGGGGACGGCGACCGGCATTTCGTGTTCACCCATGTCGGCAACTACCCTCTGCAGCTCAGCGCGGCCGTCCCCCCATCCGACGTCTACGCTGACTGGTACCGGCAGACGCTCAGTCTCGGCTTGGTAGTCCTCATTCTCTGCGCAACGACCGTGGTGCTGACCTGGTTGTTTGGCCGCGAACTCAGCCACAGGCTGCGGGCCGAGCAGGTCACAGCCGCCCTCAATACCGAACTGGAGACGCTCGCAACCACGGATGCCCTGACCGGACTGTCCAATCGGCGGAGGTTCGATGAGGCTCTGGCACGCGAATGGCGGCGGTCCGTGCGCACGCGCCAGCCCCTGTCATTGATCCTGCTCGATGCCGACCACTTCAAGGGCTTCAACGACCGCTACGGGCACCAGAGCGGCGACGAGGCGCTGAAACTGATTGCCCGCTCGATCGAGGCTGCGACCGATCCGAGCCATGACATCGCCTGCCGGATCGGCGGCGAGGAGTTCGCCGTGATCCTGCCCGACACTGAGGCTGTGAGCGCCGAGGTTGTCGCCGACCGCATCCGCGAGGCCGTGGCAGGATGGAAGGTGCCGCATGCCGCGAACCCACAGGGCATCATCACAGTGAGTGGCGGACTGGCCCAGACTCCATTGATCCCGGCCGTCGATCCTGCGGCGCTGATCGCGGCGGCTGACGCGGCGTTGTACGAGGCCAAGCAGCTCGGTCGCAATCGGATTGAAGTTGCCGTGCAGGCAGCAACACGCCTGCGCCACGCTTCCATGCACGGCCATTCCTAGATCGAGACGGCCAAACATCTCGCCGTTGGACGAGAAGCGGCATCGGGTGAGGCTGCCGAGATCCAGCAGAAAAAGGGCCGGATCACCTGGCCCTCTTCGCTGGCTTGGATGGG
>NZ_JBAWTG010000232.1:0-4759 GCF_037106235.1 Methylobacterium nigriterrae
CTGCTTGGGCATGCTCTCCCGCGAGGCCGGCCAAAGCCGCGTGCCAGACCCCCCGCACAGGATCACAGGATAAATCAAGCCCGCGCCACTCTCCGACATGCTTCCTCACGTCGTGGACGTCGTCGGCGCCGCGCTCGAGGCGCGCCTTCGACCTTGAAATTCTGCTCTGTAGCCGATGGAGCCGTCCTGACAAGGCATCGAGCGTTCCCTCCGTCCGGCCGCGATTGGCCTGCCGGGCGATCCGGAATCGGCGGCGTCCGCTTGCTGCCCCCGCCGGCGGAGCGTACGGTCTCTACGTAGATTGCCCGTCGCGGAGCGGGCGCGTCACGCGATGTTCGGGGGCCAGGTGGCGAAACATGTCTTGCTGGGGGCGCTGAGCGCCCTTCTCGTCAGCGGTTGCTCGCATCTCCTGCCCGTGGGTCAGACGCAGGTGGCCGCCATCCCGGCCGCCGAGGGCGATGCGCCGGTCGTCGACACGCCCGCGACCGCGGCCAAGCCGGCACGCCATGCGGGCGTCGATCCGCTCGCGACGCTGGACCGCTCGGCGGCGGCCCGGATCCGCTGGCAGCAGCGGCCGCCCGTCGACTTCAAGGAACTCGATCGGCCCACCGGCCTGATGCCGGCGGCGCGGGCGGCAACCGCGCCGATCGCCGGCGCGGACCCGACCGGCACGGCGAGCGTCGCCGGAAAGCCCCCGCGCTCGGCCCGGTCGCGCACGGCTCCGGATCCGGTCGCGGACAGCGAGGCGACGCTGCGCAGCCTCGAATCGCGCGGTCGCAGCGCGGTCGGGACGATCTGCTCGCAATGCTGAGCGCGGGGCGCGTCGCGGCTGCCGGCTGAAACGTCAGCCGGCCTGCCCGTACGCAACCATCTTGCGCCAGTGGTCGAGCGTGTCCGCGAGCGTGGTCTCCCAGGCGATGCGGGGTGTCCAGCCGAGGCTGGCGCGTGCCCGCGACGCGTCGCCGATCGCGAGCGGAGTATCGTTCGGCCGCATGCGGGTGGGATCGGGCTCGACGCGGATGTCGACCCGCGCGAGAGCCCGGAGTCCGTCGAGCGCCTCTCCGATCCGGCGCGGCACGCCCGACGCGATGTTGAGGATCGTGCCGCCGCCGATGGCGGGCGCGAAGATCGCCCGCAGATAGGCATCGGCCACGTCGCGCACGTCGAGGAAGTCGCGAAGCGCGTCGAGGTTGCCGACCCGCAGGACGGGTTCCTGGCGGCCGGCCTCGATGCGGGCGACCTGGGCGGCGAAGGCCGGCACCACGAAAGCCTCCGACTGTCCCGGACCGGTGTGGTTGAACGGTCGGAGCCGCACCGCGTTCAGCCCGTCTCGCGCCATCTGGCCGATCAGGAGGTCGGCGGCGGCCTTCGAGGCGGCGTAGGGGTTCGTCGGGTCGAGAAGCGCGCCCTCGTCGAGGGGGCCCGTGTGGCTCTTGAAGGTGCCGCCGTAGACTTCCGAAGTCCCGACGAAGAGGAAGCGTGCACCGGGCGCCTCCCGCAGGACGGCGGAGGCGAGATGCATCGTGCCCTGAAGGTTCACTCGGAAGGTGCGCTCCGGATCGAGACGGGCCTCCTGCAGGGCCGCGATCGCCGCGAGGTGCACCACCACGCTCGGTTGAACGGCCTTCACGGCCGAACGCACCTGCGCGGCATCGGTGACGTCGAGGGCGATCGCCTCGCCCTGGTCGATGGACCCGGCAGCACCCGTCTGCCGCCCGGCGAAGACGCGGGCGCCCGCCTCTCCGCGCTCGGCGAGCGCGGCCAGAAGGTGGCGCCCGACGAAGCCGTTGGCGCCGGTGACGAGGATGCGCTCCGCCATTGCCCGTTCCCGCCGATCCGTCGATGGGCCGCGCCGCCGTCAGCGGACGCTGGAGAGACGCTTCAGGTCGGCATCGACCATCTCGCGGATCATCTCCTCGAGCGTGGTCTCGGGCTCCCAGCCGAGCTTGGCCTTGGCCTTGCCGGGGTTGCCGAGCAGCACGTCGACCTCGGCGGGGCGGAACAGGTCGGGATCGATGACGAGATGCTTCTCCATCGACAGGCCGACATGCTCGAAGGCGATGCGGCACATGTCGCGCACCGTGACGGTGCGGCCGGTCGCCACCACGTAGTCGTCCGCCACGTCCTGCTGCAGCATCAGCCACATGGCCCGCACGTAGTCGCGCGCATGGCCCCAGTCGCGCTTGGCGTCGATGTTGCCGAGGCGCAGCTCGTGGCCGAGGCCGAGCTTGATCCGGGCGACCCCGTCCGTGACCTTGCGGGTGACGAACTCGATGCCGCGCAACGGGCTCTCGTGGTTGAACAGGATGCCGCTCGAGGCGTGCAGGCCGAAGCTCTCGCGGTAGTTCACGGTCATCCAGTGGCCGTAGAGCTTGGCCGCGGCGTAGGGCGAGCGCGGGTAGAACGGCGTCGTCTCGCTCTGCATCGGCTCCTGGATCAGGCCGTACATCTCCGAGGACGAGGCTTGGTAGAAGCGGGCATCCGGCTTCTCGATCCGCACCGCTTCCAGCACGTTGGCGCAGCCGAGGCCCGTGATCGCGCCGGTCAGCAGCGGCTGCTGCCAGGACGTCTTGACGAAGGACTGCGCGGCCAGGTTGTAGACCTCGTCCGGTTGGACGCTGCGCACCACCCGCATCAGGCTCGACAGGTCCGACAGATCGCCGTCCACGAGCGTCACGTCGTCGACGATGCCGAGCCAGCGCAGGCGCAGATCGTTGACGTCGGTGGTGCTCGAGCGGCGCACGAGGCCGTGGACCGCGTAGCCCTTCTGATGAAGGAGCTGGGCCAGATAGGCGCCGTCCTGACCGGTGATGCCGGTGATCAAGGCCTTCTTCATGAAATGCTCTGCAGTCGGTCTGAGGGGGCGTTCGCAAGCGAGGCTGACGAGGCGATACAGACCGCGGGCCCGAACGTCAAAGTTCGGTCCGCGGATGCGCGCCGCGCCGCGCGCGCAGCCCGGCCAAGGCTCCCGGCCAAGACTTCCGGCCAAGGCTTCCGCGACGCGGCCTGACATGACGGCGCGCACAGGGCCGTGGCCGGAACGGGGTTGCATCGCGCCGCAGCTTGTGGCCTCCCCTCGACGGCGTTCACTCCGGTACAGAGACAGTTCGGGAAAGCCGTGATGACGAGGCTCGTGAGCTTCGAGAAGTTTGCAAAGATCCGCGCGCTGCACGACAGCACGGACAATCCCGGCGAGAAGGCGGCCGCGCGCCAGCAACTCGAGGCGATCGCGCGGGCCGAAGGTCTGTCGATCGGCCAAGTCGCGTCGGAGATGGGCGCGCAGCCGTTCGAGCCGGCACGGCCGCCGGGCCAGGCGCTTCCGAGGGAAGTGTATCTGGAGGTGCAGCTCTACGGGCAGGTCGGACCGTTCCGGGTGGTGCGGGTGGTGCGCAGCGACGTCAGCCTCGGCCTTACCCACGTCGCCGTCGTGAGCCGCACCGAGCGCGAGCCCCACTTCGTCGGCGGCTTTCCGGATACCGAGGAGGGGATCGGCATCGCCGACTATGTCGGGCCGGCCGTGGTGCAGGCGCTCACGATCGCGCAGGGGGCCTTCGGCGGTCCGCGGGACGCGACGTAGATCACCGCGCAAAGCTCCCGACCGGCGGGCGTTCTCCCTCTCTGCACGCGACGGCGCAGCGGCAGCTCCGTGAGGTTCTCCCGAGCTCTCCGCCCGGCGGCGCAGCGAACCCCCGGAGAACTCTCGGCCGCGATCCCGGGAAGCCGCTGCCCCTTGACAATCGACGGTAGCGCCGGAGATGGCGAGCGCACGCATGCGACCGCACGGCGGGGTCTCTCGCTGCGCACGAAACAAACGCGACGCGAAGGACCAGGCGATGCAGGTGACGGCCACCGAGATCCCGGCGGTGAAGCGGGTCGTGCCGCGGCGCTTCGGCGACGAGCGCGGCTGGTTCTCCGAGACCTTCCGGGCCGACATCCTGGCGCAGGCCGGCATCGGCAACGCCTTCGTGCAGGACAACCAATCCTTCTCCGCCCCGGCCGGCACCGTGCGCGGCCTGCATTTCCAGGTGGCGCCGATGGCCCAGGCCAAGCTCGTGCGCGTGCTGGCGGGCAGCATCCTGGACGTCGCGGTCGACCTGCGGCGCGGCTCGCCGACCTTCGGCCGGCACGTGGCCGTCCGCCTCGACGCGCAGGGCGGCGAGCAGCTCTTCGTGCCGCCCGGCTTCGCCCATGGCTTCTGCACGCTCGAGCCGGACACCATGGTGGCCTACAAGGTCGATGCCTATTACAGCCCCGAGCACGATCGTTCCCTGCTCTGGAACGACCCCGAGATCGGCATAGCCTGGCCCGTCGACGCGGATTCGGCCATCCTGTCTGGCAAGGATCAGGCCGCTCCCCGCCTCGCCGCGCTGCCCGACCAGTTCTGAAGCCGACAGATCGATGGGGACTTGGCCGAACTGATACGTTTCAACCCGGCATTTTTGATGAGCCGCATTTTCCTCACGTTAGCGGGCTTCGGATAGACGGACATCGCCCGAGGAGTTCAACGCCCATGCGCATTCTGGTGACCGGGGGCTGCGGCTTCATCGGCTCGGCCCTTGTCCTGCACCTCGTCGAGGCCCTCGGTCATGAGGTGCTGACGCTCGACGCGCTCACCTACGCGGCCAACCCGGCCTCGCTGGCCCCGCTCTCGGGCAACCCGCGCCATCGCCTCGTCGAGGCCGACATCTGCGATCCGCGCGCCGTCGGCGCCGCTTTCGCGGAGTTCGCGCCGCAAGCCGTGATGCATCTGGCCGCCGAG
>NZ_JBAWTG010000233.1:0-4757 GCF_037106235.1 Methylobacterium nigriterrae
CTGCGCGGATTATTGCCCAAATGATCAGTCGTCATTCGGGAATATCCAGGTTGCGAAAGGATGATTGCAGACCGCCCAGATTGTGCCGGAGTTCACCGGTGCCTCAGCAGTCGAGGTGGTAAAAAGCACGGATCTCCGGCCGGTACTGTGACCCGCATCACAATGAGATCTTCGATCGCTGCCGCGACGGATCTGACCCGATCGGCCGCATTCGACAAAAACCCGCCGGAATGTCCGGCGGGCGAAGTCTGTCCAGGAAAATGCGCCGAGCGATCGGAATGGCGATCCTCTCAAATGCAGCTGGGCGGGGACTAATCCGGGCTGACATGCGGAACCGTGAGCCAGGTCACGGCGGCCACAGAGCGGAACGCCTGCCGAGGCACGCCTCAACGAACAGGATTACGGTCCACACCGCTCATACGGGGCGCGCCGTCGCTGACTGAGCGTTATGAAGCCTTGTGGCGCTTGGCCTGCACATGGTGGCACCGGAGACATGCAGGCAAGCCTGGTCCAGAACCTGCTCGACCGGCGCAACTTTCAAGCAGCCCCGGCCCGCTCCGCCTGCAACCGGGCGAACGCGTCACGCGCCATTCCCTCGTCGAACTCGCCCGCAAGCTTCGCCGTCACGACCGTCGCAACGCTGTTGCCGATGACGTTGGTCGTGGCGATGGCGATCGACATGAAGCGGTAGACGCCGAACAGGATCGGCAGACCCTCGAGCGGCAGCACCCCGGTTGCCGCCACGGTGGCTGCAAAGACCACGAAGCTGCCGCCCGAGACCGTCGCCGCCCCCTTCGAGGTGAGCAGCATGACGGCCAGGATGCCAAGCTGCTGACCGAGATCCAGCGGCACATGGTAGGCGTTGGCCAGGAAGATCACCCCCATCGACATGTAGATCGAGGTGCCATCGAGGTTGAATGCGTAGCCGGTCGGCAGCACGAGGCCGACGCTTTGCCGCGTGCAGCCGTAGGTCGGCAACTTCTCGAGGAGCCGCGGCAGCACGCTCTCGGACGAGGCGGTGCCGAGCACGATGTAGATCTCTTCGCGGATGAAGTTGAGGAACTGAAACAGGTTGATCTTGAACACGGCCGAGATCATGCCGAGCACGACCACGATGAAGACGATCACCACCGCGTAGAAGCTCAGGATCAGGTAGATCAGCGACAGGAGTACGTTGGCGCCGCTCGATCCCACTGCGAAGGCCACCGCACCGAACGTGCCGATCGGCGCGGCCAGCATGATCAAGTGAATGAACTCGAAGAAGGCGTCCGAGATCTTCGTGAGCCCGTTCTCGATCGGCTGGCGCTTCTCAGACGAGAGGTGCAGGAGCCCTGCGCCGAAAATCAGAGCGATGACCAGCACCTGCAGCAACTCGCCCCGGGCGAAGGCGCCAATGAAGTTGTCGGGGAAGATGTTGAGGATGAAGTCGAACGTCGAGTGCGGAGCCGCCGCGCCGGAGGGAGCCTTGCCTTGCGCGAGCGTCGCCGTGGTCGCGTCGGCCATCCCCTTGCCGACACCGAGCAGGTTGCCGGCGAGCAGTCCGACCGCCAGCGCGATCGAGGAGACGATCTCGAAGTAGAGCATCGCGATCAGGCCGACCTTGCCGACGCGCTTGAAGTCGCCGGCCGAGGTCACACCGACGACGACGCAGAGGAACACCAGCGGCGCCACCGCGGTCTTGATCAGGCGCAGGAAGATGTCGCCGAGGATCTTGAGCTGGACGGCGATGTCGGGGAACAGGAACCCGGCTGCGGCGCCGAGCACCATGGCGACGACGATCTGAAAGCCGAGGTTCGTCCAGATCGTCTTCTTCGACTTCGCATGGGATGGTGAGGTGGGCTTTGCCTGAGGCAAGGCGGTCGGCTCGCTGAGCGTCGTGGGCATGGTTTCCTCCGAAGGGTTGCGACGACCAGGCACTCTTCTTTGTTGCCGCCGAGCATGTGCCCGGCGGCCCTGGTGCCTCAGGTCAGGAGACGTTGAGCCGCGGCGTCAGCGCCGGGACGATGCCAACACGCGGTCGACCATCTGCGGGGCGGCACCGAGGTAGTTGGCGGGATCGGTCAGCCGCTCGATCGCAGCGCGGTCGAAGTGGGCGGTGACCTCGGGCACGTCGGCCAGGGCCTCGGCCAGCGTGCCGCCCTGCTCGTTCACGACGCGGCAGGCGGCGTAGACGAGATCGTGCGCCTCCTGCCGGCCCGTGTAGGGCGCCAGCGCCATCATCGCGGCCTCGGCCACGATCAGGCCGCGGCTGATCCCGAGGTTCTCGCGCATCTTGGTCTCGTCGACGATGAGGCCGCCGAGCGCGAACTTGGCCTGGTGTAGCGCCCCGGCCGTCAGCACGAAGCTCTCCGGGATGGCCATCCACTCGGCGTGCCAGGGACCCGTGGCGCGCTCGAAATCCTGAATCATCGCGTCGAGCATCAGGCCGGCGTGCTGGCGCACGCCCTTAGAGGCGGCGAGCATCAGCTCGGAGGAGATCGGGTTGCGCTTCTGGGGCATGGTCGAGGACGCGCCGCGTCCGGTGACGAAGGGCTCGTAGACCTCCGCGAACTCGGTCGAAGCCATGATCATGATGTCGAGGGCGATCTTGCCGAGCGAGCCGGTGATCAGGGCGAGCAGGTTGACGGCCTCGGCAAAACCATCGCGGGCGACGTGCCAGGTCGAGGCTGGCACTCCGAGCCCGAGTTCGCGGCAGAAGGCCTCCTGCACCGCGAGGCCGTCCTGGCCCAGCGAGGCCAGCGTGCCGGCCGCACCCGCGAACTCGCCCACCAGCACACGCGGCTTGAGCTGCTCCAGGCGCTCCGCGTGGCGGTCGAGCATGGCCAGCCAGATTGCGGTCTTGTAGCCGAAGGTCACCGGCAGCGCCTGTTGCAGGTGGGTGCGCCCCGCCATCGGGGTGTCGCGGTAGCGCCGCGACAGGCCGGCCAGGATGCGGCGCAGCTCGGCGATGTCGGCCGCCACGATCTCCAGCCCGTCGCGGACCTGGAGGACATTGGCCGTGTCCATGATGTCCTGGGTGGTGGCGCCCCAGTGCACGTAGCGTCCGGCCTCGCCGCACTGGTGCACGAGCTGATGCACGAGCGGCAGGATCGGGTAGCCGACATTGTCGGTCTCGCGACGCAGGAGATCGAAGTCTAGGCTCTCGAAATCGCATCGCTCGGCGATGATCACAGCCGCATCCTGGGGGATCACGCCACAGGCCGCCTCCGCTTTCGCGAGAGCGATCTCGACCTCGATGTAACGGCGGATGAGGGCCTGATCGGAGAACACCACCCGCATGGCCGGTGTGCCGAAGGCGTCGCGGAACAGGATGCTGTCGATGACGGTGGTTGCGGCCGGGAAAGCGGATTCGCTCATGGTTTCCTCCGCACGCCTTTCGCGGCGCGCTATTATGTACGGACATTAATGGGGTACTTTATGTTCGGACATAAAGTCAATATGATCGAGCTGTCGCCAACCGCACGGTGCGAGACGAGACCATGAGTGACACGCTGTATGCGCAGGTTGCTCGGGACCTGACCGAAGGCATCGCGAGCGGTCGCTTCCCGGTCGGCTCGACCCTGCCGAAGGAATTGGACCTGTGTGCGCATTATGGTGCGAGCCGGCACACGGTGCGGGCGGCCATCCGGGAGCTTCAGGACCTTGGCCTCGTCACCCGCAATAAGAAGGCGGGCACCCGGGTCGAAGCCTCTGCGCCGTCTGCCGGCTACCGGCAGCCCCTCACCTCCGTCGAGGATCTCATCCAGTTCGGCGCCGCGCACATTCGCGAGGTCCGCGAGATCGCGGAGGTCGAGATCGCGCCCGCGTTGGCGGCGCATCTCAGCTGCCCGGCTGGCTCGCGCTGGCTGAGGATCTCCAGCTTCCGACGCGACAGGAAGCGGGGAGCTGCGCCGGTCGGCTGGACAAACGTGTATACCGATCCTGCCTATGCCCCGATTGGAGAGATCGTGCGGGCTTCGCCCGATGTGCTGATCAGCACCCTGATCGAGCAGCACTACGGCCGGCGCATCGCCGAGATCCGTCAGGACGTTCAGGCGGTGCTGCTTTCCCCGGAGGAGGCGACGCTGCTACGAGGCGAACCGGGTGCACCAGCCCTGCGGATCCTGCGGCGCTATCTCGACTCGGCCGGGAATGCTGTCGTGATATCGGACACGCTCCACCCCGCCGATCGCTTCACCGTCTCACAGCGCCTGCGGCGGGCGTAGTGTATCGGCGTGGTCGCTCTTGAGGGGCCTTTGAACTACGCGGCGATCGGTGCACGGAGGTCTGCGCCTTTCAGTCCAATAGGACTTTGCCATATGGACCGTTCCAGGGCCACCGAGAGCCCGTTCCAGACGATGCTCCTGCGATTTGGAACGGGCGTGCGTGGCCCGTCCAAGAGCCAAATGGAACGGCCACGCATCGAGCGCAGGGCTCGTGCTGTCACGGAAGGGTCTACCGTTGTGCGACACCGATCTGTGACAGCCGAGCCTACGTCACGAACTGGTCCGAACCGGCGTTTTATGACGGGCCGCGCTGCAACTCTGAAACCTTATGTGACAGAACCCGCTCGTGTTGCCGACCAGCGGGATCGCCAATCGCATATCGCTTTGGGGGCGAAACGTGCGCGGCCGGGACCGGCGAGCCGTTGAGGCTAGATTTGGCTCAAGCGGCGGCTGGTGATCCTCCCCCGTTTTTGTGGACACGGAGGTTACGTTGCCCAGCGCTGCTCGGCCTGCTCAGGCGTACGGTACCCGAGGGCTGAGTGGAGGCGCTGT
>NZ_JBAWTG010000234.1:0-4746 GCF_037106235.1 Methylobacterium nigriterrae
CTGGTCGGCCAACGAAGAGTTCAGGGCATCCATGCCGCGCTCCTGCACGAGATCGGATCACCCCTCATACACCCCATTCTTGTGACACAGTAGTACTAGGAGGCCGCGGCGTTCCAATAGGGCTTGCCCTAGTGGAACGTTCCAAACGGCGCAAAATGCCATGACAGGAAAACGACGGTTTCCCAGGCACTTCAATCTGTTAGGTTTGTGTGTCTGGAAATCAAAGTGCCGAGCGATCCCGGCCCATTCGCAGGTTGGGCGTTATGGATGCTCAGGCTGGGCCCCGACACGGTTCCGGGCGCAGCAGGCGTCGAGGGCCGCCAAGGCACGGCTATCGGGTTCATCGCTTGTCGGGTCGCGCCAGCATGATGGCAGTGCGGACGGCGGCGCGGCGCGCGGAGACACCGGCTTTAGCCTGTTTCAGGGTCTTCGCCGTGAAGGGGTGAGCGGCGACGGCGGTGGACAAGTCCAGCGAGAACTGGTCGCCCAAGCAATAGGCCTTCGTATCGGGATCGGACAGGTAGGCGTCCACTGCCGCGGCAACATCCACATTGCTGATCTTGCCGCGCGCAAGGAGGCTGCTGACCGTCAGTTTCTCGGCCATATCGCGAAGATAGCGTTCACCCCTTGGACGCCCAGATCGGCACGCCGACGCCGCAGCCGGGGACAGCCAGCCTCGTTCAGACGGCCTCTGACCGCTCGCCGACTGATCCGGCGCCCACCCTGCAGGAGGGCTTTGTAGCGCCGGGCGATGCCCCTCATCACGAGGTACACGCGATCCGTGTTGTCGTAGACCGCGATGTCGCGTCGGGCGGGAACACTGCGGCGGTTGAGCATCAGCGCCTCCAGGGCGGAACGCTCGACCTCGGACAAGACAGCGCCGTGTTCCAGCTTCCGGGTGAGGGGATGGCTCATCAGGCTGGCAGCCTATCGATGCTCCTGATCAGCCCCTCGACGATCACGCTCATCCGCTGAGCGGCGCCCAGCATGCCCTGCTTCTCGGACTGAGCGATCCGGGCGTTTGCCGCAAGCGCGTCCATCTCCAAGCGCAGGTGCACCAGCAGGTAGTGCAGAAGGACGGCCTGCTTGCGGAGGTGAGTGGCCCCGCTGCGCAGGAGAGGCCCGTGTGGGCCCAACTCGGCCTCATCGCCGGTCAGCTTGGCGAGATCCATCGTCAGACGAGCTACATGGGCCGCGCCGCGATGCGCATCGAGGACGTGGAGCTCCGCCATGGTTGCCTCACGCACCTGCCTGCGAGGCAACACGCACCTTCTGCGTTGCCTCATCGACCCGTTCTGTTGAGCGGGCGATCTCGCCGAGGCTGCCCGTGATCTCGCCGACGCCGCGTGAAGCCGTCTGCATGCTCGCCGACATCTCGCGGGTCACCGCTGACTGCTCCTCGACGGCGGCCGAGATCGCGCCGGCCACCTCGTTCAGCGCCATGATCGTGGCCTTGATCGAGCCGATGGCGCCGACAGCCTCTTGGGTGGCCCCCTGGGTTGCCGAGATCTGCGCGCCGATCTGCTCGGTTGCCCTTGAGGTCTGGGCCGCCAGCGCTTTCACCTCGCTCGCCACAACCGCAAAACCTTTGCCGGCCTCGCCAGCCCGCGCCGCCTCGATGGTGGCGTTCAGCGCCAGCAGGTTCGTCTGCGAGGCAATGCCCTGGATCAGGCTAACGACCTCGCCAATCTTCGAAGCGGCCTCGCTCAGGCCCGCGATGATGGCGCCGGCCTGCTGAGCCTGCTGAACGGTCTGCCCCGAGATCTCGGCAGCATGCGTGACTTGCTGGCTGATCTCGGCGACTGACGCGGCCAGCTCCTCGGCCCCTGAGGCGACCATCTGGATGTCGGAAGATACCCGCGTCGAAGCCTGGGCGGCCCGGCCAGCCTGCTGCGAGGCACCGGATGCCGCGTCCGCGATGGCGTTCAGGTCGAGGGCGATACCCTTCTGCAACTCGGCGCGTCGACGGCGGTCGAGCACCTGAGCCGTGACGTCGGCGGCGAACTTCACCACCTTCAGCAGCCGGCCGTCGCGGTCGAAGATCGGGTTGTAGGACGCCTGGATGAAGACCTCGCGGTCGCCTTTGGCCAGCCGCTTGTACTCGCCGGCTTGGTACTCACCCCGGCCGAGGCTGGCCCAGAAGTCCTTGTACTCGGCGCTGATGCGGTACTCGGGCTCGACGAACAAGCTGTGATGGCGGCCCTGCACCTCGTCGAGGCGGTAGCCCATCACGCCGAGGAAATTCGGGTTTGCCGTGACAATGGTGCCATCGAGCGCGAACTCGATGACGGCCTGCGAGCGGTGAAGCGCCTGGATCTGCCCTTCGTAGTCGGCCATGCGCATCACCTGCTCGGTGATGTCGGTGGCGAACTTGACCACCTTCACGGGCTGACCGTTCCGTCCGAGGATGGGATTGTAGGTCGCCTGCAGCCAGATCTCGCGACCGCCTTTGCCAAGGCGCCGGTACTCGGCGGAGCGGTACTCACCGCGTCCAAGATCAGCCCAGAAGGCGCGGTATGCCTCGCTCTCGCGATAGTTCGGCTCCACGAACAAGCTGTGGTGCTTGCCCTGGATCTCGTCCAAGCCGTAGCCAACCGTGTCGAGGAAGTTCGAGTTGGCGGTCAGGATGGTGCCATCGAGCCTGAACTCGATGAGCGCTTGTGAGCGGTCGAGCGCCTCAAGCTTGGCCGACGTGTCGCGGCTGGAGAAGATCATCTTGAAGCGTCCCTGGAGCGGCTGTCGTGGAACACCCCGCCCGCTCCTGGTCCGGGCGCAGTGCGCCAGTCCCCCGGGATGCCGTTGGACAGAATGGCCAGAAATCTCCTAATCAGGCGTTACGGTTGAGCGCTTGAACATGTTAACCTGGGTTACTGTCCTGCATTCCACGCTATTAATCTAAATTAATCAGGCTCAGGCGGACTCCAGCGGTCGTCGAGGTGTGGCCAATGCAATACACGCCCTTCTTCAGCAAAGCTCTCCTGACCGCATCGATTGTTGATCCTCGCACGCTCAGGCCATCGTCTCCTTCGAGCCGCTTGATCGTGTTGGGTGACACACCCGAAGCGAGCGCGAGTTCGCCAATTGACCAGTTGAGTAGCCCACGAGCGGCACGAACCTGAGCACCGTTCAGGATTGGCTTCTCACTCAAGTCTAAGCTTGCCGCGGGAAGCCCGCCCTGCTGCACATGCTGATGAGGCGCGTTGCCTTGCAGAAGATCGTTCAGCCACAGCTCGCCGACCGTCACCTGAGCCAACCCGGCCAGCGTGCGCGCATCGCTCTCGTCGAAGCGGCGCGGGCGCCTGTCGATGATGCACAATGAGCCGAGCCGAATGCCCGGCTCCGTGATCAACGGAGCGCCCGCGTAGAACCGGATGTGCGGCTCGCCGGTCACGAGCGGGTTCTTGGCAAAGGCCGGATCGCGTGTCGCGTCCGGGACCACGAGTACGGTGTCGTGCAGGATGGTGTAGCTGCAGAAGGCAAGGTCGCGGTGCGTCTCACTCACGGCAAGGCCGCACTTGGCCTTGAACCACTGCCGCTCGCTGTCGATGAGCGAGATCAGGGCGATAGGCACGTCGAAGACACTTCGCGCGATCTCGACGATGCGGTCGAAGGCTGGTTCAGGCGGGGTGTCGAGCACCTGCAGACGGTGCAGGGCTGAAAGCCGTGCGGTCTCATTGGCTGCAATGACAGGCATGCTGCCTTTCAGCACAGACGCTCTCCCTCTGGCTAGCCGCCACGTTGAACCCCGTCGGCTGAACGCAGGCAGAGGCTCCGCCGTGTTCCGATAGGGCTTGCTCTGTCGGACCTTGGCAGGGGCGCGGCGCCGTTCGCCGATTGGGCGTTACGGAACCCGGTCGCTTCTACTGCTTGTCCAGAACTCAAAAAGTTTGAGACGCGCCCTCTTGATGCGGGAACTCCAGCACGAACCGCGTGCCAGGCTGCGCATCCTGCCATTGCGGTTGCGCGCCGAGCTGGCGGCCGAGGCCGGCAATTACCGTCATGCCGAGGCTCTTGGACTTTGCCGGGTCGAAGCCCGGCGGCAGACCTACGCCTCTGTCGCACACTTCAAGCCGAAGATGCCCCGTCTCAACCTGCGTCACGGAGAGCCGCACCTCGCCGGCCCCGCCAGGGTAGGCATACTTGAAGGCGTTCGTGACCAACTCGTTGGCGATAAGCCCCAAGGGCACGGCATGATCCGTTGCCAGCATGACCGGCACAGCCTCACAGGTGAGCGTGTGGCCCAGCCCGATCGATGCGCGGAACTGCTCGCACAACTCCTCTAGGAACTCGGCCAGATTGAGGGTCTGCACCTCATCCTTGCGCCACAGCCGATCATGCACTTTCGCAATGGTCAACACGCGCGTCCGCGCATCGACAAGAGCCTCGCGCAGCCCGGGATCGGCCGCCTTGTTGCCCTGCATGCTCAGCAGGCTTGCCACGATAGAGAGGCTGTTCTTGACCCGGTGGCTGATCTCGCGTGTGAGCACCTCCTGTTGCGCCAATGCCTGCTGCAACCGCGCTTCGCTCTGCTGCAGTGCCTCTTCCGCGCGCTGCCGGTCGATGGCGCCGCCGAGCAGGTTGGCAAATCCCTGCAGGAAAGCGACGTCGGCTTCGGTGAACTGTCCTTCCGTCGGGCTGTCCACCTCGAGCACGCCGAAGGGCTCGCTCTCGCCACGGATGATGACGTTGATGGCCCGCTTGATCCCGTGCTCTTCAAGCACCTTCGGCGTGCGGAAGCGGCTCTCG
>NZ_JBAWTG010000235.1:0-4742 GCF_037106235.1 Methylobacterium nigriterrae
CGCAGATCGACGGACAAGGTTGTCGGCATGGCCTCCTCCTTGCCCCATCAACCCTCAGCCGCCCAGCACAGCTTCCGATCGGACGAGCCCCGCTCTAGGTCTCGCTCCGCCTCACGTGCTTGTTAAGCCGGTCTTCAGCACGCTCGGGGCAGTCGGGAGGGGCACGTAAGGCTCTGACCAAGAACGACCAATGAGGCTTCTCGCCCTCGCAACCGCTGCTTGCCTGATCCTATCCACCGCAGCGAAAGCGGAAGGTAATGCGCTCTATGAGAGGTGGCGCACCGTGAAATCGTCCTTCATGGGCGGTGAGTTCCTCCTGAAATGCGGGAACGATCTCAGGATCAGACGCTCTTGGATGGGCAAGATCGAGGCTCACTTTCTGGATCCCACGATGAACTGGAAGCCGCTGGATGTGGTGTCCATTTCAGATGGCGGACTAGAATACGAAGGGCTCGGGCGAAAACCACAAGTCACAATCAAGGTGATGGAGTTGATGCAGAAGGCGGCCTCGTCTCAGGTGGCGCCAAACAAATTGTACGAGTCTCTGATAAAGATATCTCCCGACCCTAATGATTGGAGAGCGATTAGTTCAAAGATAAACTTTGTCACCGGTAGCTATTATGACATCTTCGATGGGCCTGTCACGTTTAAAGCTGTGTGGCAAAAGGAAAACGTCTACAATATAGTAGATAGAAATAAGATTGAAACTGAGGTTGCGGTCACTCTAGACCCTGAGTTTGTTGCAGATGATCGCCCTTGCGTGCCTAACTGACACTGGGTGTAAGTGGACGACTCCGCCAAAAAACACAGCAAAAATCTGACGCCCTATCCGCCAACCCCAGTTTGCCCAGGTTCCCCCGTGGCCGGGCATGAGGTCCTTCGATTGGGCAAGGCAGGGAAGAGGCACCGTTCAAGTCAGGCTGGGGTAGGCACTACGATGGCAAAGCGGTTCACCGCGTCTCATCCGCAGACCGCTGCGCTGCGTGGTCCATTTAGATGATGCAGCCGACCACGGTAGAGTGTAACACATACCCCCAGCGGAGTTCAGGCTGACCGCGCTTAGCCCATGAGGCGAAGGCATAGGGCAGTCTTCGGGGGGCGGTGAAGATGCTGTTTGTGCTTATGCTTGCTGGGGTCGTTGGCGGCCTTATCACGGCAGCGCTGGCCTTTTTCTTCGGCTGGCTAGCAGCCTTGATCGCAGCTCCAATCGGCGGGTCTACCGTCGCACTGCTGGTTGTGAGCTACCTGGCGCACAGGCGCTCGACAAAGCTCAAAGCCGTCCAAGTCTCAGAGGAATCCACCCCTTACAGCCAAGCGGCCTAGGACCGGCCTGAGTGCGGGCCCGTTCAGACGCTCGCAGGGGAAAGCACGAGGGGAACGGCAGAAATGCCGGGCTGTTGGGCCTATGCTCGGCCTTTGGCTCCCCCTGACGCTGGGTGTCCTCCGAACCTTCAGCCCTGCCGTTTGGTGGGGCTTCTCTTTGCCTCGGGGTTAGCTCAGGGGTGACGGGAGAGAACGGCCCTAGTGCAGGCGAGAGCGGTCCTGCCTTGTCGCCCAGCATGAGAGCTGATCCCAGTCCACCCTCAGCACGAGATCGCGGAGGCGCTGAACATCATCTCGGGTTGGCGGCCGAGCTTGGGTCTTCAGGCGAGCAACGATAGCGGCGTCGGTCTCCATCATGGGAACCCCATTGAACTGAGGAACAACCTCGTGCCGTGCTAACCTGTGATAAGGATCATGGGTTGCGGCCCAGCCTTGGCTGATCCGCCTGAGCCACTCGCGCCCTTGTCAGAGAACCGTCGCGTGGTGTGGCTGAAGGCCGATGTCGCCCGCCTGCTCAGGGCTGAGGATCTCGTCGGTCGCTTCCACGATGCATTCCGGAGCAACCCGCTCGCGAACCAAGTCGGCCGCCACTTCCACGTTCTCCGCCAGCACCGCCCATCGTTTGGTGACCGGCTCCTTGCCTGCAATGCGGGGCGGCTCGGCGGTGATGACGTAGGCCCGAAGCGGTCGACTCATAACGGCACTCAACGCTGATGAAGCGGAGCCATATACGCTCGACGCTCACCATCCGTTCCCTTCTCCATAGCAGGGCGTTCTGCGGCGTGAAGTGACGGCTTGCGAGCGGGTTGTTGCGAGGTCCTCGCCGCTGAGCCGAGGGATCGAACTGCCGAGATGCGAGTTGATGTTACTCCGGTTAACATCCGAGGTGCACCGTGGCGGTTCTGGAGATTGAAGCCGAACAGGTCGAAGTTCTGGCAGCGGAGGCATACGCTCTAATGAACGAGAGCCTTGCTCGTCAGGGATGCGATGAGCATGCGTTCTGGCATGCCGTATCGCTGATCTACCGGCGCGGATTGCCGAGTCTCACGCCAGAGCCAGCACCGGAAACCATCAGCATCGCTGCGTAGTACGGGCAAGATTATGAACAGTCGCAGTCTAAGCTCTTCGGATTTCCTCGCAAAAACCTGAGGACCTATCCGCTCAGCCGCTTTGCCCTTGTTCCCCCCGTGGCCGGCCACTCAGTCCTCTCAATCGAGCCACCCGGAGGGCGGGCACCTTGGTTCGGCTTCGGGGCTGGCTCTCAGGTTGACCCAGGGCATGTACGGGCTCGCTCAGAGGCTTGTTGAGGGCCACACCCGGGGAGAGGCTGGGCATCTCCTGAACCTCCGGCTCTCACGTTCTGCCACTCTCGTGGTGGGGCTTCTGGTTGTCCGGGGTTGGCACGGGGCGTGGATCTAGATGTCGGGCCCAGGGTGACGGTCTGGCATGGGCAAGCTGTTCTTACCCGCGATTGAGGCGGGAACCTTCGTGCTTGGCTGCCTGCTCATTCAGGCAAACCACAGGCGCCCCGAGGCCGTCGCGGATGTCCTGCTGCTCCTTGCTTGGATGGTAGGCGTGTTCTCTTTCCTGGCGGTCCTAGGATGGAGGTGGTGAGCGAAGGAACGGCGGAGCTACAGTAGCGTTGGGGTGAGGTACGGCTTGCTCCCCGCCTGTCGTACGTGACCCCAGAGACGACCTTCGCCCTGGCCTTGCGCTGGGGCTTCTTTCTTTGGGGGGCTCAGCGGTTCCTCAGGTCATTGATCCTGCGGAGGATCTGCTCCCGGTGAGCATACCATTCCGCGAGGGTGTCCTTGAAGGTGGCCAGCAGTTCCTCAGACCGAGCCGTGTCGCGCCCATCTGCCCTCAACTCCTCGATCCTGTCGATCTGCTCCGTGATGCGGCGCTCACCGTCTGCGATGTCCTGATCTGCCTTGATGAGGGTGGCCTTTTCCACATCGAGGCTGCTGATGGGCGATGATGGAGGCTCGGCCATGAGGATTAACCGAGGTTAAGTCCCTCCGTTCCGTCATGCGCGGGCTTGTTCGGGCTTTGGTCGCGGTCTGCTCCGTGAATGTCCTGGCGATTTGATCTAATGAGACACACCCATGTGGTTCAGTTTAGGTGCACCCCTGGCGAACCATAGCGCGGCTGGTTCAGCATGGCCTCTTGACCATCTATAATGAACCAATCATCATTGGACCATCCTAACTGAACCGATGGGGGCGCGATGTTCGTTCGGGCTTACCTCAGGGCTTCCACCGATGAGCAAGACGCCGAGAGGGCCAAAGCAGCGCTTGAGAGCTTCGCATCTGAGCACGGCCTCAGGATCGCGAACTGGTACGTTGAGAACGAGAGCGGATCGACGCTCGCCCGGCCTGAGTTGTTCCGGCTGCTCAAGGATGCTCGCCCCGGTGACGTGCTCTTGGTGGAGCAAGTGGACCGCCTGTCTCGCTTGACGGCCAACGACTGGGAGAAGCTGAAGGCCGAGATCGGCTCGCGTCGCCTGAGAGTGGTGGCGCTCGACCTGCCAACCTCCTGGATGATGGCGACCAGCAAGGCTGACGAGTTCACCAGCCGGATGTTCGAGGCCATCAACGGGATGATGCTCGATATGCTCGCGGCTGTGGCTCGCAAGGACTACGACGACCGGCGCCGCAGGCAAGCCGAGGGGCAAGCCAGGGCGAAGGCTGAGGGCAAGTACAAGGGCAGGCAGGAGGATGTCGCCCGGAATGCCGGGATCGCCTCGATGCTCACGGCAGGGCTGAGCTGGTCCCAGATCCAAGCCTCAACCCGGTGCAGCCGAGCGACCATCGCCAAGATAGCGAAGGGCACCAGAGTCACAGCCTAGAGCAAGGCGGCAAGAAGGATCGCCATGCATCTAGGCCATCATGATCCATCCAGGGGGCTGCCTCAGTCGTCGGTCAGCAGCTAAGCCGCCGATGCTCATAGCGACCATTAACCCGATAGTGCGCTGCGCCAGACGATACGATGCCGCGTCTGACAGCTCGGCGAACGTCAGGATTGCAGCGCAGGTACTCGCGTTCATTGAATCCGTACCCACGATCCCTGCGCCCGTAATCACGGTCGCCATACGGTTGAGCTGAGACAGAGCCCATTGCACCCATCAGGCTCAGACCTATGGCCGCTATTGCACAAAGCGCCTTCATGTCGCGTGTTCTCCTCGTGAGGAGCTAGGAACGCCTTGAGGGGCAAACGGTTCGCTCGGCCTTTCTGGTCGGCCCACGTAGAACCCGGAAGGGCATCCCGACTGCGGCAGGGGCCAGTGGCAGGCCATTCAGGTGCAGCGAGTGTTGGCGCGACGTAACCGATCGGCTGGGACCACGCCCGGTCTGAGCGTGGTGTGCTAAGCTGCTCGGATGTCGGTCGACGAGGAGCGCATCGACGAGGCGGTGCTCGCC
>NZ_JBAWTG010000236.1:0-4681 GCF_037106235.1 Methylobacterium nigriterrae
TGCCATTGCAACGCGCTACGAGAAGACCGCCTCAAGCTTCATGGGCGTTCTCGCCCTCGCGGCTGCGCTCGACTGGCTCAAGAGCTAACAGGCCGTAGAGAGCCGGAAGCGCCACAACGGCATTGAGGATCTTGAGCCTGAGGACGTGCTCGTGAACGGCCGTGAATCCATTACGGTGACTGCGGAAATGATCGCCGCAGCTCGCGCCGAGAAGCTGATTGGGGAATTTGTCACCATCGCGCTTCCGAAGCCGCGCCCTTTGGCCGACTGATCTGGGGCGCCCCATCGCGCATGTCCGCTTCAGCCACGCCTGAGGCCGGACCATCGTGGGTGGACCTCGATTCAGAATGGCCGTCATTCTCCAGGCAATTGGGGCATTGGGTGCCTGGGCAGATCGGTCAGCAAGGGGGTGGGTGTTTCCGCATAATCGCGTTAGTGCCCCAGCCCAATCGCCAACGGGTGCGGGGCGTCTGAAGCCGATACGCCCGTTTCATTGTCGCGCTGAAGAGTTTCGGAAGCTGCCCGAGCAGGATTTCAACTTGATTAGCAGAACTCCATATCAGATCTGAGAGGGCAAGCTCGCGCCGAGAAGATGAATGTGTCCTGCGTCTTAGCCCTGGCGCACCATACAGCCTGGGTGCACACTTGATTTGGTATCTTGAAATTTTTGATTTTTTTCAAGACCGGCTGCGGGCTTCGCTGGTGAGCGCCCTCGGCTCGCAGCGCACTTCGGAACTACGACCTGCCGGCGCCCAAGGTGATCGAGAGATGCGGAGAGGCAGCGGTCGCATCTGAGGCTGATTGCCATCTTCTCAAAATGGGTTGTCACGGCTCGCCACGACATCAGCCGCCCGAGCTGCTCGACAATGCTGTGGTTGGCAGACATGGCGCGGCACCGGAAGTGCGGGGCACCCTTCGGGCTGCGTCAATCATTGACGCATTTAACGCCGCTGAGCTGACCGGCTGGCTTTGGACCGGGCTGATTGAGAGGATCAGCCAGGACCGGAGGAGTTGGAGATGAGGAGAGGACAGAGGCCGAGCGCGGAGCAGGTGGTGCTGATGCTGCGCCAGATCGAGGTGCAGACGGCGCAAGGCAAGAGCATCGCCGTCGCGTGCAAGGAGGCGGCATCTGCGAGCAGAGCTACCGCGACGAGTGCCTACGCCAAGAGATCTTCTACTCGCTGAACGAGGCGCAGACCGTGATCGGCCTCTGGCAGAACACCTACAACCGCGTCCGCCCGCACTCGTCACTGGGCTACCGACCACCCGCGCCCGTCACCTTCCCGGATCTGGCCTTCCGCCTACCCATGGCTGCGGCCATGCAGTAGCCTCTCTTCTGGCCCGGTACAAAATACCGGTCAGGTCACCCCGGCTTTGAACGACAAAAAGTCCGATTAGGGCGCAGATGCTGATGGGCTCCACGTAGTGCTCCAAGGCTGGAGCCGCGAGCTTCAGGCCCTCGACGGCGGAGAGCACTGAGATCGCTGGCGTGATGATCGCGTCGCCGTAGAACAGGGCGGCGCTGCCCATGCCGAGGAGTGTCACCGGCAGCACGTGATGGCCCATCTTGCGCTGGAGCAAGGCCATCAATGTGATGGTTCCACCCTCGCCGTTGTTGTCGGCTCTGAGGATGAGGAGCACGTACTTGACCGTGACGACGAGGATGAGCGCCCACAAGATCAGTGACAGCGTTCCGAGCACCGCTGGGCGCGTCACAGTCTGACCATCGGCGGCGGCCCTGAGGCTTTCCTTGAAGGCGTAGAGCGGGCTGGTTCCGATGTCGCCGTAGACGACGCCGATGGAGCCGAGTGTCAGCGTCCAGAAGCTGGTCCGAGCAGGTGTGTGCTGGGCTGTCTCCGTGAGCGGATGACCGGGGACCGTAACGCCCATGCTTGCGAGCCTCTGATGGAGCGATGTAGGCGTGAACGCGTTGAACTTGCCCGTCGTTTCAGGAGGCAGTCATGTACTCTGATCAGGAGCGTGCACGGCATACCTGGGAGCAGGTCAAGCAGGATCTGGAGCAGCTTGCGGAGGCCGAGCCGGAGACCCTGGAAGACGCGCAAAGGCACGAGGCGATGCTCCACCTCGCACGTCTTCGCGCCTACATTGCTGTTGGCCGGGTGATTGCCTTGGGACGAAGTTCCCTCGCTCACAAAGCCTGCGAAGAGGCCCCAATCAGCCTCCTCTACAAGACCCAGCGTAGTCGATGATGGCCTGATGAGGGGCGTGTGGGGCTGCCCACTGGTGAACACAGGACAGTTCCCGAACACTCAGAGAGGGGTCAACGAGTTCACGCGTGCCGCTGCCGGTTCTCACGGCCAAGCCCAGAGGACCGTCGCGCCGAGGCACAAGGTTCTCGGCTCCACGCGCATTAAAGGTAAGTCGAAGTATCGAGAAGCAGAGTAGATGTGCACTCGTGGGGCAAGGCGCATCAGGTTGATGTTCGACGAGGTGATCACACGAATGTGAGATCTACATAGCTCGACCGACACGAAGTTCCGATGCCGTGCCGTTTTTCAGACTGGAGATGCCCTCAGCACCCAGTTCGCGCCGCGCGGGGCCGCCACATCGCAGCCCAATCTACACGGTCGGAGCGCAACGGGGAACATTCGGCTCGTTCAACCCTCACGAGCAACCGTCCAGCGCCAATAATAATTTAGCAAATCCAATACTAATCCGTACTATTTAGAACTGTGGCAATTATGCCTTCGAGCCGAAGAAGGCGAGTGCGTTCCATCATTTGATCAAGACTGAATCTGCGCTCCTCTGATCCCAATAGGCTACCATCGGCGACGCATGAGGGGTCATGTCTGCTCGACACAGAGAGGCCGCGCAAGCGGCACATCGCGTCTCGGATTTCATCGCTCGGGTTGATCTTCGTCTCGATCCCACGGCGGTCAGGCGGGTGCTCAGAAGCTTGGAGCCTGTCATCGACCGAGCCTTTCGGCCGGCTCTGGAAGTGCCCGTTCCAGATGATGTGGCGGCGCTTATCGAGAAGCTTCATGCAGGCCCGCTTGGTCGCCCGCGCTGATCCTCTCAGAGCAAAAGCCGCGTGATCGAGGGCGACGAGTGTCTCCGAGCCGCACCGTCCCTAACAGCACCGGTCTAATGGTGCCTCCCATCATCTTGGCGGTCCCAGGCCAGGATGGTGACCGCTCGGCCAACGCCCTGCATGAGAACACGCAGCGCACGAGCCGGGGGCTGCTCACGGCCGATGTGCCTGTTTCGGGAAACGCAGAGGGCCAACACCTTGAAGAGCGTCGGAGTGCACCATGACTTGGATGAGAACAGCGCCCATTGCCTCGACGACGGATGCGGGCTCACATAGCAGTTCTTGCGCGGCAGGTGCGCGCCAGGATGAGGGCAGCCTGCCTGAGGACCGGGGGCGGCAGCCACGTGTGACGCCGCTTGCGACGCTCCTGCGTGCCCTTGATGGTCTGCTGGCGGCAGAGGATGTGCCCGTGGTGGAGGATGCTGACCGGGAGGTCTGGAGCTACCTGTCGGCCTTCCACGGCCTCACCGATCAAGCCCAGGCATTGCACAACCTTGCCGAGGCGTTCGAACCGCGGTGCACCACATCACCGCGCCATGGCATGATCTGCACCCTCATCGCGCAGCATCGGCGCAGACTGGCCGGTGCTGCGCTGTAGGCCGGCGCCTGCGCCGGCTCGCAGTTTCGCTGAGTCGGCATCATCGCGTTTGGCCGCAGCCGCGCGAGCTTCCATTGAGGTTTGGTGGTTGCCAAAGCAGCCATTCTGCTTTTCCTGTCCGGCCAAGCTAATGATCTCCGGCGGTCTCCCTTGATTTCTGGGCGAAAATCATGAATTAGGCCCACGAGAGGCTAAGAACACCGGAAAAGAAAATGTCAGAATCGACTCAGGGCACCGCGCCTGAATTCATTGAACTCGCCGCCGACATCGTCTCGGCATATGTCTCCAACAATCCCGTTCCTGTGGCCGAGCTTCCGGCTCTCGTCGGAAACGTTCACGCGGCGCTGAATGGCCTCGCTCAGGGGACCTCGCAGGCTGCCGCTTCCGAGGAGCAGGTCGAGAAGGCGACGCCGTCGCAGATCCGCAAGTCGATCACGCCGGACGCGCTGATCTCCTTCATCGACGGCAAGCCCTACAAGACGCTGAAGCGGCATCTCACCGGCCACGGGCTCGACCCCTACAGCTACCGGGCCCGCTTCGGCCTGCCCGCCGACTACCCGATGGTCGCCACCAGCTACGCCGCCCAGCGCTCGGAACTCGCCAAGGCCATCGGCCTCGGGCGGGGCGGCGCTCAGGCAGCAACGGAGCAGACCAGAGGCCGCGGTCGGAAGGCTGCATAAGGCAAGCCAGCTTCTCTGAATATCCGCAGGAACTCAGGCGCGATGTCCAGAGAAGCACTCCGCAATCCTGCGGGGTCTCTCCTCCGCCTTGCGGCCGCTCGCATTGGAGGTCAGGTTTAAGCTAGAGCGATGCACCGCCTTTTGCCCACCGGGTGGCGTAGCAGGGGCGCAATCGCTCGAAGCGTTTAATCGCTCATGGTTCGATTAGGCGACAGCCCTGTAGATCTCGCCAGATCCGGATTGAGGCTCGCCCTCTACGGCCTGTTAGCTCTTGAGCCAGTCCAGAGCGGCTGCGAGCGAGAGAACGCCCATGAAGCTTGAAGCTGTCTTCTCGTAGCGGGTTGCGATGGC
>NZ_JBAWTG010000237.1:0-4650 GCF_037106235.1 Methylobacterium nigriterrae
GCTCGACGCCGGCGCGGTTGTACCAGCTGCGGTCGAAGATCACGATCTCGCCCCCCGCCGGGAATCGCTCGATGTAGCGCTGGATGAACATCTGGGACTGCTCCCGGTCGGATGGCGCCGGCAGCGCGACGACGCGGAACACCCGCGGACTGACCCGCTCCGTGATGGCCTTGATCGTGCCGCCCTTGCCGGCGGCGTCGCGCCCCTCGAAGACGACGACGATGCGAGCGCCCGTCCGCTTGACCCAGTCCTGGAGATGGCAGAGCTGCACCTGAAGCTTGTGCAGCTCTCGCTCGTAGGCCTTGCGCTTGAGCTTGGCCTCGCCGTCCCGTGCGCCCTCGTCGGGCTTGTCGCGCTCAAGGATCGGCGGCGTGTCGTGCATCATCGATCGTCCTCCCTCTGCGGCGCGGGGGTCCGAGAGAGCTCATTCGGCCGGAAGGTGCCCCGGCGTGCCCGCCGCCTTCTTTGCCGGCCGATCCGCCTTTCTGCCCCTGCCTCCCACGAGGCTCCAGGCCCGCTCGCGCAGGCTCTGGAAGATCACGTAGAGGGGCGGGATCACGAAGATGCCCAGGAAGGAGGCGGCGATCATGCCGCCGAAGACCGGCGTGCCGACGTTGCGCCGGGCGAGCTGCGAGGCGCCGACGGCGATCACGAGCGGCAACAGGCCGAGGATGAAGGCGAAGGAGGTCATCATGACGGGGCGGAAGCGCAGGCGCGCGCCCTCGGTCGCCGCCTCGCGCAGTTCGACGCCCCGCTCCCGCTGCTCCTTGGCGAACTCGACGATGAGAATGCCGTTCTTGGCAGCCAGGCCGATGAGGACGATCATGCCGATCTGGGCGTAGAGGTCGAGGGTGAGCCTGCCCCACACCATGGCCGCGTAGGCCCCGAGAATGCCGACGGTGACCGACAGCAGCACGGGGACGGGGATCGTCCAGCTCTCGTAGAGGCCGACGAGGAACAGGAACGCGAACAGAACCGCGAATCCTAAGATGATCGCGGTCTTGCCCTCCGCACGCTTCTCCTGGAAGGCCGTGTCGGTCCACTCGCCGGAGAAACCGGCCGGCAGGGTGCGAGCCGCGACACCCTCCATGGCGGCGAGTGCCTGGCCGGAGGAGACACCCGGGGCGGGCGAGCCCTGGACCGTGACGGACCGCAGGTTGTTGTACCGGATCAGCGCGGGCGGACCGACCACGATGCGGACCTCTGCGAGACTGCGCAGCGGTACCATCTGACCGTCCCGATTGCGCACGTTGATGCGGTAGATGTCGTCGATCTTCGCCCGGTCCGCAGCCTCGGCCTGCACCTGCACCTGCCAGGTCCGGCCAAACAGGTTGATGTCGTTGACGTAGAAGCCGCCGAGCGACGCCTGCAGCGCCTGGAACACGGTGTTGAGCGGCACGCCGAGGATCTGGACCTTGTCGCGGTCGATGTCGAGGTAGACGGACGGGTTCGTCGCCGAGAACGTGCTGAAGACCCGGTTGAGGCGCGGCTCCTCGTTGGCCGCCACGATCAGTCCGCGCAGCACTTGGGCGAGCTCCTTCGGATCGCCGCCGCGCAGGTCCTCGAGGACATACGCGAAGCCGCCGCCGGTGCCGAGGCCGATGATGGGAGGCGGTGCCAGAGGCACGACGGTCCCGCCCTGGATCTCCCGGAACCGCTGCCCGAGACGCGCGATGATGGCCGCCGCGCCGTCGTTCGCCCCCTTGCGCTCGTCGAAGGGCTTGAGCGTCACCACCATGAAGGCCGCGTTGCCCTGAGAATAGTTGTCGATGAAGTTCAGGCCGATGACAGAGGTGTAGTCCGCAACCGCGTGCTCCTCCCTGAGGATGCCCTCGGCACGGGCCACCACGTCGGCGGTCCGCCCGACGGCAGCCCCCTCCGGCAACTGCACGACGACGAAGAAGGCGCCCTGGTCGTCCTCCGGCAGGAAGCCGGTCGGGGTGATTCTCGCGAGCTGGAGCGTGCCGTAGGCGGCAGCCCCCGCGAGCACGAGGCCGAGGACGGAGAGGCGCACGATGCGCGCCACGGCGGCGCCGTAGCCGTCGCGGACCCGGTCGATGAATCGCATGACCAGGCCCATGATGCCCCGGCGGGGACCGTGATGCGGCCGCAGCAGCACGCCGCAGAGGGCCGGCGACAGGGTCAGCGCGTTGATGGCCGAGATCAGCATCGAGACGGCGACCGCGACGGCGAACTGGCGGAAGAGCTCGCCCGAGATCCCGGGCACGAAGGCGACCGGCACGAACACCGACAGCAGGACCAGCGTGATGGCGATGATCGGCGCCGTGATCTCGGCCATTGCCCGCTTCGTCGCCTCGCGCGGCGACAGCTCCGGGTGCTCCTCCATCACGCGCTCGACGTTCTCCACGACCACGATGGCGTCGTCGACCACGATGCCGATGGCGAGCACGAGGGCGAGCAGCGACACCGAGTTCGCCGAGTAGCCGACGGCCTTCAAGACGATGAACGTACCGATCAGGCTGACCGGCACGGCGAGCGTCGGGATGAGCGTGGCCCGCAGACTGCCGAGGAACAGGAACACCACGATCACGACGAGCACGAAGGCCTCGACCAGCGTCTTCTGGACCTCGTGCACCGTCTCGGTGATGAAGGCCGTGGGATCGTAGGTGATCTTCCAGGCCAGACCTTCGGGGAAAGACTTCGCCAGGGCGCCGACACGGGCCTCAACCTCCTTGAGGGTCGCGATCGCGTTCGCGCCCGGGGATTGATAGATCGCGATGACGGTGGCAGGGCTGCCGTTCAGGCGGGTCTCGCGGTCGAGGCTGGCCGCGCCGAGCTCGATCCGGGCCACGTCGCCGAGGCGCAGCACGGATCCATCCGGATTCGTGCGCAGGACGATGTTCCGGAACTGATCGGCCGAGGCCAGGCGCCCTTGCGTCTGGATGCTGAGCTGGAGCTGCTGCTCGTCCGAGATCGGGCGGGCGCCGATCCGCCCGACCGGGGCCTGCACGTTCTGGGCTTGGATCGCCGCGATGACGTCGCCCGTGGTCAGGTTCAGGCCGGTCAGCTGGTCCGTGCGCACCCACGCCCGCATGGCGTAGTCCTGCGGGCCCCAGAGCGTCGCGTCACCCACTCCCGGCGTGCTCTTGATGCGGTCGAGGATGTTGATCGTCACATAGTTGGAGATGAAGAGCGGGTCCTGGATCGCCTTCGGCGAGTAGACCGCGAGCACGCCGAGAAGCGCCGAGGACTTCTTCTTGACCGTGACGCCCTGCCGGCGGACGTCCTCGGGCAGCTTGGCGAGCGCGATCTGGACGCGGTTGTTGACGTTGACCGCGTTGATGTCGGGATCGGTCCCGAGCTCGAACGAGCCGATGAGCGTGTAGCTGCCGTCGTTGCCGCTGACGCTCTTCATGTAGATCATCTTGTCGACGCCCACGACCTGGGACTCGATGGGCTGCGCGACGGTCGATTCCACCACCTCGGCCGCGGCGCCGGGGTAGTTGGTCGTCACCGAGACCTGCGGCGGCACGATGTCGGGGTACTGGGCCACCGGGATGGTCACGAGCGCCAGCGCGCCGGCGATGGAGATGACGATCGCGATGACCACTGCGAGACGCGGCCGATCGACGAAGATGGCGGAGAGCATGGGCTCAGGTCCTGCTGGCCGACTGGGCGATCGGGGTCGCCCGCACGGCGACCCCGGGCCGGACTCGCTGCAGCCCGTCGACGATGACGAGTTCGCCGCCGGAGAGCCCCTCGTCGATGACGGCGTCCGGCCCGGTGCCGCCGGGGCCCGGCTTGACCCGCCGGATCGCAGCCCGGCCATCCTCGACGACGAAGACGTAAGCGCCGCCCTGGTCGGCGATCAGCGCCGATTGCGGCACCACCACCTTCTGTTCGGGCTCGCCCACCTGCAGGGCGACCCGCACCAGCTGACCGTCGCGCAAGACACCCGTCGGATTCGGCATGACGGCGCGCACCACGACCGTGTCGGTGATCCGGTCGACGCTGACGTTGACGAAGTCGACCCGGCCCACTTGGCCGTAATCCGAGCCGTCCTGGAAGCGGATCCGGACCACGACCTTGCTCCGGTCGGGCCGGTCCCCGCCCTGCTGGTAGCGCAGGAACTCGCGCTGGCTCACCGGGAAGGTGACATACATCGGGTCCTGGCTGACGATCGAGGTGAGGACCCCGCTGTCCGGTCCGACGACGTTGCCCTTCGTCACGCTGGTGCGGCCGATCTGGCCGGCGATGGGCGCGAAAATCTCGGTGTAGCCGAGATTGATCCGGGCCGTCTGGAGGTTGGCCTCGTCGCCCGTGACGGCCCCTTTCGCCTGATCGAGGGCGGCGCGCGCCTGGTCGCGAGCCACCACGGTGCCGGAATTCTTGTCGAGCAGCTCCTGCGCCCTGCGCAGCTGGATGGCGGCGAGGGCCTCCGCGGCCTTGCTGCGCTCCAGGGCGCCCTCGGCCTGCTTGACGGAAGCCTCGAACAGGTCGCGCTCGATCCGGTAGAGCGGCGCGCCTTCCTTGACCGGGTCACCCTCCTTGAACAGGACGGCGTCGAGGAAGCCGGTGACCCGCGCACGCACCTCGACGCGGCCGATGGCCTCGACGCGCCCGACGAAGTCGAGCGCCTGATCGATGGCCCTGCGTTGGGCGAGAACGGTCCCGACCGGCAGGGCCGAG
>NZ_JBAWTG010000238.1:0-4646 GCF_037106235.1 Methylobacterium nigriterrae
GCCCGTCTTCCGCGCCGCCTCGATGAACACCTGAAGGTTCGCACGCGCCGCGCGCTGACCCACAAACTCCGACAAAACCAGTGGACGCACCGTCTGGTCCGGGCTGTCGGGGCGGTGCTCCGGATCGAGCGGCGCGTCGGTCCTCGGCTTGCTGGGATGCGGATTCATCGAGCGCGGAATCATGGAGCGCGGGTTCCTGGGGTGCGGGTTCCGGGGCGAGGATCCCGGCGCTCAGGCCGCCAGGGAGGCTCTGTCCTCCTGCGCGGACGGAAACGGCTGCAGCAGCACCCTGCGGCCCTTCAGGTCGTGGACGGTGACGCGCCAACCCGACCAGTCCGCGCCATCGTCGAGGCTGCGCATCACCGTGCGGGCGACCTGGCGGGCCCGGCTCGCCAGCCGCGCGGGGGCGCGGACATCCGCTCCCTCGACGTCGAGCACGCATTCATGGCCGTTGGTGCAGTGGAAGCGATAGCGCGCCATCTGTCCTTGCTCTCCTGTCGGGCTCTCGTTCGGGCTCTCGTTTTGTTCTATATATGTTCTCATGCCGGCGCGGGAACCGTGCTGCGCAAAGTGACGCATCGGCCCTTCGCCGAGCGGATTGCGACGAAAAAGGCCGCGCTCGGATCGAACCGATCGATTGCGCCCAAGTTAAACCCGGCAAGTTAAACCTCGGATTGCCGGCGGATCTGCCCGGCCCGCTGGAGTTGTATGTGGCGCGTGAAGCGGAAACCGGGGTGCCATTGCCGGACCAGGGCGGGGCGTCGAGCCGTCGGATGCGGGCGGTCGTCGCCGTTCCGGTGCGCAACGAGGCCGAGCGCGTCGGCCGATGCCTGGAGGCGCTGGAATCCCAGGTCGGGATCGCCCGCGGCGATTTCGGCCTCGTGCTGTTCCTCAACAATTGCACGGACGACACCGCTGCGGTCGTGGCGTCCGCTCCGCGCGCCGGCCCGGTCCGCGTCGTCGTGGAGGACGCCGCCGATGCCCATGCCGGCTGGGCCCGCCGCGCCGCCATGGAGGCGGCCGCCGCGTGGCTGCGCGAGGCCGGCGCGGAGGACGGCGCGATCCTGACGACCGACGCCGACAGCCGCGTGCCCCCCGACTGGATCGCCCGCAACCTCGCGGCGCTCGCGGCCGGCGCCGACGCGGTGGCGGGGCGGATCGCCCTCGACGCCGACGAGGCGGCGCGCCTGCCCGAGGCGCTGCACGCCCGCGGCGCCCTCGAGGGCGCCTACGAGGCGCTCCTGACGGAACTCGGCGCCCGCATCGATCCGGAGCCGCACGATCCCTGGCCCTGCCACCGGACCGCGTCCGGGGCCTCGCTCGCGGTGCGGCTTCCGGTCTACCGCAGGGTCGGGGGCCTGCCAGCCCTCCCGGCCGGCGAGGACGGGGCCTTCGTGGCGCGGCTGCGCGCCCACGGCGCGCGCGTGCGGCACGCGCCCGACATCACGGTCGTCACCTCGGGCCGCCTCGACGGGCGGGCACCGGGTGGCGCGGCCGACACGATGCGGCGGCGCTGCGCCGAGCCGGACAGCCCTTGCGACCCGCGCCTCGAGGCCCTGCCGCGCGCGCTCCTGCGCTGCTTCTGGCGCCGGTGGCTGCGCGGGCTCCAGGCGCGGCGCCGGCTCGGACGCACGCGCCTCTGGGCGCCCTGCCTCGGCATCGGGCGCGCGCAGGCGAACGCCATCGCGGGGCTGGAGAGCGTCGGGCAGGTCTGGGCCGCGGTCGAGGCGGCGAGCCCCCGCCTCGCGGCCCGGCCGCTCGCCCCGCGCCAGCTCGCGGGCGAGATCCGCCGGGCGCGGGCGCTCCTCGGGCTGCTGCGCGCCGTCGACCGGGTGCGCGCGCGCGCCCGGCTGCCCGGCCGGGGCCTGCATCCGGATCCGGCGCGCGTCGCGGCCGAGGACGGCCTCACGGTCGAGGAGACGGCCGCGCCCGCGGCCTAGGCGTTCGCGGCGCGGCCTCGCGCGGAGGGACTTGCACCGATGGACTTGCACCGAGGGGCTCGCGCGGAGTGATGAGGACGGAGTGAGGAGGGCGATTGGACGGCATGGTGCTCGCTGACCGGGATTGTGACGCGGTCGAGGCGGCGCGCGCGGCGGCGCGCAGGGCCGCCTCCCGCGCGGCCGCGCAGGACCGCGACGGCGGCTTCCCGGCCGACGACGTGGCGGACCTCGCGCGCGCCGGCCTCCTCGCCGCGCCCGTGCCGCGGGACGCCGGCGGCCCGGGGCTCGGCGAGGAGGCGGGCGCCGCCAGCCTCGCGGCGGTGCTGCGCCTCCTCGGCTCCGGCAGCCTCGCGCTCGGCCGGCTCTACGAGGGCCACGTCAACGCCCTGCAGCTCGTCGCGCGCCACGGCGGGGCGGCGGCGCGCCGGGCCTTGTTCGCCGATGCGCGGGCCGGGCACCTGTTCGGGGTTTGGAACACGGAGCCGGCCGAGGGCGGGCTCGCCTTCTCGCGGGAGGGCGGCACCCTGAGCCTGCGCGGGGCCAAGACCTTCGCCTCCGGGGCGGGCTTCGTCACCCGCGCCCTCGTCACGGCCCGGGAGGCGCCCGGCGCCCCGCCCTTGATGCTGGTGGTGGCCCTCGAGCCCGGCACGCGGGCCGACCTGTCGGAGTGGCGCGCGCACGGGATGCGGGCCTCGGCCACCGGCCGGGTCGATTTCACGGGCCTCGCCGTGCCGGCGGAGGCGATCCTGGGCGGCCCCGACGCGTACCACGGCGAGCCCCATTTCTCGGGCGGCGCCTGGCGCTTCGCGGCGGTCCAGCTCGGCGGCATCGAGGCGGTGCTCGACGCCTGGCTGGCGCATCTGCGCGGGACCGGCCGCGGCGCCGACCCGCACCAGCTCGCCCGCCTCGGCGAGGGCGCGCTCGCGGCCGAGACCGCGCGCCTCTGGGTGGATCGGGCCGCCCGCGCGGTCCGCGAGGAGACGCTCGCGCCGGAGCGCATCGTCGCCTACGTCAACCTGGCGCGGCTCGCGGTCGAGGCGGCGGGGCTCGACGTCCTGCAGCGCGCGCAGCGCTCGGTCGGCCTGCAGGGCTTCCTGCGCGGCCATCCCCTCGAGCGCCTGTCGCGCGACCTCGCGACCTACCTGCGCCAGCCCGCCCCCGACCGGGCGCTCGCGGGCGCGGCCGCCCACATCCTCGCGGCGGAGGTGCCGGCGGGCGACCTCTGGCGGGGCGGGGACGAGTCCTGATGCGGGCCGGCGACTTCCTCGCGGCGGCCGAGCGCCTGCCGGTCACCGATCTCGCGGCGCTGACGGGCGGGCGCGGCCTCGTGGTGGTGGCGCCCCACCCCGACGACGAGAGCCTCGGCTGCGGCGGCCTGATCGCGGGCGCCTGCCGGCAGGGCCTGCCGGTGCGGCTGGTGGTGGTCAGCGACGGGACGGGCTCGCACCCGAATTCCCGCGCCTATCCGCCGGACGCCTTGCGGGCCCTGCGCGAGGACGAGACCCGCGCCGCCGCCGCCTCGCTCGGGCTTGCCGCCGGGCATATCCGCTTCCTGCGCCTGCCCGACCGGGCCGTGCCGGCGACAGGCCCCGCTGCCGAGGACGCGGCCCGGGCCGTCGCCGAGGCCGCGCGCGATTGCGGGGCCGGCACGCTGTTCGTGACCTGGGAGCACGACCCGCACGGCGACCACCGGGCCAGTGCCGCGATCGTGGCGCTGGCGCGCGCCCGTCTTCCCGGCATCCGCGTCCGCGCCTACCCGGTCTGGGCCTGGGCGCTGCCGCCCGGGGCCGAGGTCGGCCCGGCGCCCAGCGGGATGCGCCTCGACGTCGCGGCCGATCTGCCCGCCAAGGCCCGGGCGGTGGCGGCGCACCGCTCGCAGACCACGGCGCTCATCGACGACGACCCGGAGGGCTTCCGCCTGGAGCCCGCCATGCTGGCGCGCTTCGCCCGGCCCTTCGAGATCTTCCTCGAGGTCCATCCGGAGGCCCACCCGGGGGTCCGCTCGGGGATGCGCTCGTGAGCCGGCGCCGCGGTTCCCTGCCGGCCGCCTATTTCGCGGATCTCTACGCGGCCGATCCCGATCCCTGGCGCTTCGCCACGAGCGCGTACGAGCGCGCGAAATACGCGGCGACCCTCGCGGCCCTGCCGCGGGCGCGCTACGGCGCGGCCCTCGAGGTCGGCTGCTCGATCGGGGTGCTGACCCGGGCGCTGGCGCCGCGCTGCGACGCGCTCCTCGCCCTCGACGTCGCCGAGGCCGCCCTCGATCAGGCCCGGCGGCGCTGCGCGGACATGCCTCAGATCCGCTTCGCGCCGTGCCGCGTCCCCGCGGATTGGCCGGCCGGCCGCTTCGACCTGATCCTCCTGTCGGAGGTCGTCTACTACCTCGACGCCGCCGATGTGGGCCGCCTCGCCGAGCGCGTCCGCACCGCCCTCGGGCCGGGTGGCGACGTCGTCCTCGTCCACTGGACCGGCGAGACCGACTACCCGCTCGGGGGCGACGAGGCGGCCGAGCTCTTCCTGGCGCGCGCGGCCCCCTTCGCGGAGATCTGCCGGCAGTCGCGGAGCGAGCGCTACCGCCTCGACGTGCTGCGCGCGCGCGGCGCCTGACCCGGGCGTCAGGCGGCCCGCGGCGGCGCGTGGAGGTCGCAGGGGCGCCCGGCCTTGGCGACCTGCCCCGGCACCTCGTGGCCGACGAGCCGCGGCAGG
>NZ_JBAWTG010000239.1:0-4618 GCF_037106235.1 Methylobacterium nigriterrae
ATTACTGCTGAGGGCATCAGTTCGCTTTCCTGTTCCGTGAGGAAGCGACGGGCTGAGGCGCATGTTCCAGCTCGGTGCAGCGACACAGTTCAACCAGGCATAATGTCGAGAAAACGACGGTTTTCCAGACATGTAGTGCCAGGTTTCCTACGGGCCGCAGCGAAACTTCAGCTGGTGAACTCGTGCTGACTTGCCATCCAACGGAAGCCTTGGCCGGTGCGCTTCCCGGCGGTCGGACAAAGCTGGCCGCGACGACCTGCTATGGCCGAAAGCGGCATGTCCGCTTCGGGGCTCAAGCTGCAGGTAATCGGACGTTCCGCCCGGCTTAGGTGAATGCCTCGGAGTGACCTTATGCGGACCTTCGATACCATGGCTTTGAAGGATATGACCGCTACGGCCTGTTATGACTTGAGCCAGTCGAGTGCGGTGGCAAGGTAGAGGACACCGGCGAAGCTGGTGGCGGTCTTCTCGTATCGCGTGGCAACAGCGCGCCACTCCTTCAATCGCGCCCAGAGGCGCTCGACCCGGTTGCGGTTGTTGTCGATCCACTCCGGACAGGCGACAGGAGCCTCATGCCGCTGCGGCGGGATCGCAGGCCGTGCGCCCATGCCTCAGATATGTTCACGGAAGTGATGGCTGGTGTAGCCGCGGTCGCCCACCACCCACCTCGGCACGCCGGGCAGCTGATCGAGCAGCGGGATGGCCTGGGGCAGCTCATGTGCTTGCCCAGGCGCGATCCGGAAGGCGATGGCGCGACCCGCGCCATCGGCGATCACGCAAGCCTTGGTCCCATAGCCGCCACGAGAGCGGCCAAGCGCCTCACGATGATCTCGCTCAGCTTGAGATCCCCCCTTCGCGCAGCCCCGGCCGCCTTCTGGTGAGCGCGCACGCTGGTGCCGTCGAGAAACACCATGCCGAGTTGCACGCCGCGATGCCGGTGCGACCGTCTCACGGGCCCTCAGGCGGCGACCCTCGCCGGGGTCGCCTCTGCCGACGCTACCCTGAGGCACGCTTCCACAGCTTCCCTCAGCGACGGCACGTAGGCGTGGGCGCCGACCTCGCGTCCCACTGCCGCGTCGCTGAGAACCTTCTCGCCCACCGGCCAAAGCCCGACGAGAACCGGTATACCCGGAGCACGCCGCCTCAGCCGCTCCAGGAGGTAGCGCAGGTGCGCCGGGTTACCGGTGATGTCGAGGTAGGAGATGCACACCATCGCCACGCCCGCCAGGTCAAGATCGCGGATGCGTTCGCGCGATACGGCGTCGTAACCGGCTACCCGCGCCCCGAGCCCATGCTTGCGCAGCAACTGGGCCAGCATCGCGGAGGAGGCCTCGTCGAGTGGTCCGCGTCCCGTCACGCACAGCACGGGCGCCTCGCCGCGCCACGCCTCCGGGAGGGCCTCGCGCGGCGGCGCCTGCCCGGGCACGGCCTCGTTCTTCGGGTGGGCTCGCTCCGCCAGGGTGGGCGTCGCGTTCGGGTTGACCGCCTTGTCGTCGCCCTGGGGCTCGACGTCGGCATGGTCCTCGAAGTCTTCGACCAGGGACCTTGCAGAGGCGCGGATGTTTTCCAGTTGCGGAGGCGTGACCACCCCGCGCGCAAAGTCGTTGGCGGCAAGTTGCAGCCCCTTTAGCGCCACCTCGTCGTAGTACGAGGACAGCGAACGCTCCTTCAGCATCACTTCGCCAAGGTCACGGGCCTCGTCAGGGTCGCCAGCTAGCATGCGCTGGTAGAAGTTCTCCACCGGCGTCAGCGGCGGTCGGTCGCCGAGCATGATGTCGAGGAACTCCAGGCTGTCGACGTGGCGACCAAGCACCACCAGGCAGACCGTGAACGGGGTCGCCAGGATCAGGCCGATGGGGCCCCACAGGAAGCCCCAGAACAGGGTCGAGACGATGACGGCAAAGGGCGAGAGCCCGGTTGAGTGCCCATAGAGGAGCGGCTCGATGACCTGCCCGAACAGCGGCTCAGCGACGACAAACAGGGCGGCGGTGGCGATCACCATCGACCAACCTGGATCGACCGCTGCAGACAGGGCAAGGGGCAGGATCCCTGAGATGAAGGCGCCGATGTAGGGCACGAAGCGCATCAGCGCGGAGAACACGCCCCACAGCAGCGGATTGGGCACGCCAATGAACCAGAGACCCACGCCGATGATGACGCCGAAAACGGCGTTCATGCCGAGCTGGGCCAGGAAGTAGGTGCCCAGACGTCCCGCCGCGTCGTCCATGGCGACGGTGGTCCGATGCAGGTCGCTCGATCCGAACAGGCGGATCATTCGATTGCGCAGATCCTCGCGTTGCAGGAGCAAGAACACGACGACGACGAGGACGATGCCGATGGTCGTCAACGGCTCGAAGATGGGCCCGAGCACCTTCTCGGCCAGCGCGAGGGGAGAGATCTCGGGCTCCTGAACCCGAACGAGCTGTGCCTTCGGCGTGTCGCCGGCCGGACCGGTCGCCGCGGTGGTGCCGGCGGCATCGGCCTTCTGGGTGGCGTCGTGGACCTGGTGGCTGAACTTCTGCAGGACGCGGTTCGCGTCGCCGAGCCAGCCCTGCTGCAGGCCGGTGAACTTCTTCTGCACCGTGGCCTGGTACTGCGGCAAGTTGCCGGCGAGCCCGGCGACCTGCGTGCCGATGAGGGCACCGATGCCGCCGGTGACCGCGAGGGCTAGCAGGACGGCCACGATGACGGACGGGACCCGTCCGAGCTTGATCCGCCGCAGCAGGTTGACCACGGGCGCCAGCACGAAGCTGAGGAGAACCGCCAGCACGAGCGGAATGAACACCTCGCGTCCGAAATAGAGCGCGGCGACGAGGACCACGCCGACCGCGAGGGTCAGCAGGCCACGGAGGCCGGGCACGAGTGGCGGGGGAACCCAGGCGGGCGGTCGAACGGCAACGGCATCGTCGGTCGGCATGCGAGGAACTCCCAGGACTTGGCGCCCGGCTTCTTGACGCAGGTCTTCAACGCGCCTGGACGCGTTTCGGCCCCGCCTCCCCCCACCCCGAAGGCATCACGGATGTCTCCTCGACGGTATTGCATCCATGACACACGTCGCTCATGGACCGGACGGGCGAGTGCCGTTTGGCGAGAACCGAAACGACGCTGCGGGTGTCGGCGCACTCACGGCCATCGGCGCGAGCTGCGAATGAAGGCCTCGGGACTTATTCCGCATCGACCTGGGACCACAAACCGGGGCAGATCCAGGATGCCCGAAAACTTGCGTTCAGCGCGGACCAGTTTGCTGGGTCAGGGTCAATCCTCAGGTGGACCAGCGCGGCTAGACGGCCGCCGCTGTCAATGATGCGGTGCGTGTTGCCAAAGGATTCGTGTCTCAGGCCGACGCGGCTACTGTATCGGCTACCTTCGCCTTACGTGCACCGAGCGGCTCTGGCTTGCCAGTCGTGGTATCCTTGGCCGTCTGGTGCTCCATCTCAGCGTTCACCTCGGCACCGAGCAGCACGATGGTCGTCGAGATCCAGATCCAAGTCATGAAGCCGATCACGGCACCGAGGGAGCCGGGGCCTGTCGCAAACGCGGGCGTGAGCCGCAGGACGGGCTGATCCGGGCCTCGTTTCAGACTTTGTTAACCTCCGAAAGGCCTTCGCCCGCTTCACATCCTGCGAGTGCCGCAAATATCTCGCAGCCGCCGGGTACGAAGACGACTTGGCCGTCGCTAAATGAGCGGGCCCAGCTCTAATCTGATTTAGGCTTCTACAGCAGCGCTCTAGGCGAAATATGAGAATTATAATTTGAACTTTTGGCCTTCAACTTGCGTTTTCCCTTCCAGATAGCCATCCATAACCCATCATATCATTGTTGGTCGCCTCATGGTCCGGCACCCATTCTTTGCCGAAGGTCCCGCATGTCGAAGATCGTCACCGTCATCGCGCTCACCGCTGTCCTGTCGACCTCGTTGCTCTTCCCGGCCTCAGCCGCAGAGCCGAAGAACTTCAACGGTAGCTGGACTGTGGAACTCGTGACCGAGAGTGGTCTCTGCGATAGTCGCTACAGCTACTCGCTTGCCGTTCAGGAAGGTCAGGTCCGCCTGAAGTTGGCCGTCGATGGTACGACGCGTATTACCGGGCGCGTTGGACAGGATGGCACGGTCGGCCTGAACGTCTCGAACGGATCTACGAACGGAGCGGCCTCGGGTCGGCTCCAGGCACAGTCCGGTGCTGGCACCTGGAAGGTCTCCTCCCTCTGCTCGGGCCGATGGACTGCCCGTCGTTTGACGCTGACGGCGCAGGGCTCATAGTTAATTTGATGCGAAACCTCCTTGGCATCTGCGACGACACAGAGAGCTTCCGGGTCGGGCAGCTTGGAGTGCGGGTTGGCCAGCGCTGGTTTGACGGCAAGACGCTCAGGCAGGACCGCTTCCGGTGAGCGCTCCTTCGAGGGTTTTAGGCGAGCATAGATACTAAGCTCGACTTTGGCCGATTATGCGGCTTGGCAGAGGACGTAGGCCCAGGGGCGGGGCAAGACGAAGCGCCGTTTCGGTCTGTGGCTCTGGCGACAAGACATCACAGAAGTCTGTTCACGCCAGAGCGCGTAGCGAACCGCCGCGAGGGCGTCGATGAAGGTCGGCTTTGGTTTGGCGTACCATGCGGCCGTCGTG
>NZ_JBAWTG010000240.1:0-4614 GCF_037106235.1 Methylobacterium nigriterrae
CAGGGAGGGGGAAAGAATGATCTCTATAGAAAAACCCCAGTTGTCCCCGCCGGCGGGAAGGAGAGGACGTACTTGGGGACAACGAGGGTCATTACAGGAGGAAGAGAGAAGATGATTTCTATAGAAATACATCCGTTGTCCCCTGGGTGGATCACCAGTGTCGTAGGACGACAATGGGAACATCACTGGGCAATTGAGATAATGACCCCTGAGGGAGGACAACGGGGGACATTACAGGAGGAGAGAGAAGATGATCTCTAGAGAAATTCCTCCGTTGTCCCCGGGAGGATCGCTGGTGTTGAGGATGTCAAGGGGGCGTGAGGGGAGAAACACCGATCAGAAAAGAGTATGATCCCCGGATGGGGACAACGGAGGAAATTACAGGAGAGGGAAAAGACGATCTCTATAGAAATTCCCCCGTTGTCCCCGCCTGGGAGGGGAGGGGTGATCGCTCGTTCTGGGACAACGGGGATCATTACAGGAGGGGGAGAAAGAATGATCTCCATAGAAATCCCCCGTTGTGCCGACCGAGTGGAAGGGGAGGAGGCCGGGACCGGAGACGACGGCCCGACTACCTCAAATCGCGAGAGTGCAGCGGCAGGCCAGACCCATTGTGGTTCGCACGAGGACGTGTGTCGCGGTGCCGGGGACAACGGGGGACATTACAGGACGAGGGAAAAGATGATCTCTATAAAAAGTCTCCAGTTGTCCCCGGCAGCGGAGGAGAGGGAAAAACCCGTGCGGAGGAGGGACAACGGGGAGCATTACAGGACGGAGAAAATAATGATCTCTATAAAAATCCACCCGTTGTCCCCAGCGGCGCAGTGGACGGCGGAAACCCGTGTCGGGGACAACGAGGGATATTACAGGGAGGAGAAAAGAATGATCTCTATAAAAAGTCTCCCGTTGTCCCCGAAGGCGGCACGATGCTGGCACAAGGCCATCAGAGTGCAATGCGAGCGGTCAGTTCCACGGTTTCCCCGATGTATGGACGGAAAGGGTTGCTCTGTCGCTGTCAATCACCGGCCTGATGAATTCGGTCTCGCGTCGGGGCGCGCCCCGCTCGGCGCCAGCCGAGAAGGCAAGCGTGCTCCCGAGATTGCGCGGACGTGCAGCGGTCGCGTTTCCGAGTCGGGGATCGGGAACGACGTCCGCAAGCGAGGAGAGCGGAGCCGATGCAGAGCCAAGGCTCGTGCAGGCGGTCTGCACCATGAACGAGAGGAAAGGGCCGAGCCATTCTCGTCCCGCGGCCACCAGCGTTCGCCCGTGTGACGATCCCTCCCGCCCTACCTCGGCGAGCCCAGAGCCGTCGAGCGATAAGGAGCTCGGAGGGGGGGCCGATGCTGCGCCAGATCGAGATCGGGACGGCCCACGGCTGCGGCGATTGAGAATCCCAGATTGGCCCGGTCCAAATTGCCAGTTGGGCCATGGTCGCCCGTAGAGCATGCAGGGCAGCATGGTGTGCTCGTCCGCGGTGTTGCTCGCTCGCCAATCAGACGAGGTTGTGACGGAACCACCGCACCTTAGCTGGTCAGGGAGAAGCAGGGACGCCTCGACGCCGTCAGTCGATCCTTTCTGGCGCCGATGATTGGGAGAGATCCTCAGCCGCGAGAGGTCTGTGGTCGTCCGGTCCCTCAGCACGAGGCTTGCGCGAGTTCAGCGCGCCGCCTTGTTCGACCTGATGCCGGCCGCCTCCGAGACTCATCTCGATCTTAATTCCGGCGTCATTGGGAATCGCAGGTCGTGCGAAACGAAGCATTTCGGACATTGCTCATGACCCTAGCGCGGCGCACCCGGCGCTTAATGAGGCGCTCGCTCGGTCACTTCAACATGGCTGAGGAGGCGCCAATCAACAATATACTCACCCTCCTCGCCGCCCACGTTCAACAGGCACGGTGCGCTGATAATTGCTTCGGCAGGGACATCCGAAACTAACACAACGGCGCGACCTTGAGGGAACGACACAGAAATCTCATTGTAAGTACCCGGATGAGGCTCTGCAAATGCCTCAGCCATTTCGCGGCTTCTAGTCCATGACACACCATATTTGCCATTCCAAAAAGCATCGCCGCGGTAAAGCCTCAGACCCTGCCCACAGTAGCGCGGAAGAAGCACCCATAACGCCCTGAGTAGAGTTTTACCGGTACCGACTTCGCTGCGTATTGTTTTGCCGTCCTCGATCCAGAAATCGAGGAAAAGCAATTGGGATTCAGGGGGAACCGTTTTTAAGTACGAGACGGCGCGCAGAGCAAGCCCCCAGCCATTCACCGTATCCTTGAGCTTAGCCGCAGCGCTAAGTAAAAGTCTCCTGTCGCTCTGCTTCACTGCTCTGAGGAGTTCAGCTGCTGCCTCTTTCGCGCGTCGACGTTCTCTAGTTAAGGGACTCTCGCTTCTATCTGCTTCGATCATGAATCTACCGCTTGGCTTCTCTGCGAACCCATGTTGCGCAGAAATTTTCGCGTGAATGTTACGCTAAAAAGTGTTACTCCTATGCTTCTGGCGAGCTAAAATACTCTGCAGACGTTAAGAGGCTTGTTTCTCAGAGCAGAGTTCGCAAACCGCGGGCCGCTCCAAATCGTCGGTGTGGCGCAAGGGGCGCCGTGAACAGCTAATTCCGCCGCGGGCCACGCGCCGTCAAACCAGCCGCTGGACTCGCCGAGGCGAATCGGAGGAAAGGACGACCACACCGAGTGCAGCACTGCATCGGTCGTTGCGGTTGCGCCATGCATTTCCACCAAAAGTCTCAACATGCGGTGTCAGGCTTGTCGAATTGAGAGTCGGTTCGAAAAGAAGAGCCGGTTGAATGTCGTTAGTCTGGGGCGCTGTCCCGACGAGAGGTCAACCCCAAGAGCGGACATGCTGCCGTGAATCAGCACTCGTCTAAAGCTGCGGTCCGGGAATTGCGGCCCCACGAACTGAGGATGTTGGGCCCGATCTGGCGAATAGACATGCATTTCCTGTAGCTTAAGTGGGAATGGCAGCCCCACGGCTTCGCGATGCCCCTATGCCGAAGCATGGCTTGAGCGACGGTCCCATGTGCCGTCGATAGTGTATCGGGAACGCGGTCCCATGAACAAAAACGGCAATACGGCTGATCAAAAAGTGCCTCCCAGATAGAGCCTTGGCAGCGGACTCGGCCCCGTGATCATAAGGCATGGCTAAGTAGACCCGAAGGACATGCCGAGAGAGCGTCGGTGCCGATAAGCACTCCAGCCACCCGTATTCGCCTCAAGAAGAAGCGGCGCGTGCGCCCCTCGAGGGGCCCGAAGACGTTCTGTGACCTGCACGCGCCGCAACGTGATGGGGAGATGTCTCGCGGGCTGGATGCCGGCGGCAGCGGGTTCCCCCGTGCTGCCGACGCTATCGCGGGACCGGCTCCGCAGGGCGGAGGTGACGATCACGTCCTCAACCACGTCCTCGTGTGAGCTCGTGCCGAGGACCCGTTCGCGCGCGGCGGTGCGGCTCTTCACCCACGCTTCTCACGTCCGAACCCGCTGCCGGCTGTGGGTCTCCACAGACCCTCTCCGCCGCCCCGCTCTCGGGGACCATTCAGTGAGCGCGAGCCTCAGCAGCGGTAGCCCTGCCATCCGTACGGACGCAGATCCGAGCAGCCACACCCGCCTGTGGAAACGCCGCCGCGTCGGCTGGTGGGCTGACCCGGGCCAACGCTACGCTTGCACAACTCCCGCGCGGCACAGGTGCCGGCGGCCAGGAGCGCCAAGGCAGGATCCCGCCGCGACGTGAGCCAGCCCCTCGACAGCATCGCCGGCGTGCTCGAGCAGACCGGCGAGTACCGCGTGCTGCGCCGGATCGCGCCATTCAGCGCCGGCCCCGAGCAGCCCGACGAGCCGACCTACATCGGCCTGATCCTCGACACCGAGACCACCGGCACCGACGTCACGCAGGACGAGGTGATCGAGCTCGGCATGATCCGCTTCGAGTACGGGCAGAGCGGACGCATCTACCGCGTGCTGGAGACCTTCAACCAGCTGCAGCAGCCCTCAAGGCCGATCCCGCCCGAGGTCACCCGGGTCACCGGCATCACCGACGCGGACGTCGCCGGACAGGAGATCGACGATGCGGCGGTGGCCACGCTGGCGGCCGATGCGGCCGTCGTCATCGCCCACAACGCCAGCTTCGACCGGCAGATGTGCGAGCGGCGCTGGCCCCTGTTCGCCGAGAGGAACTGGGCCTGCTCCTGCCACCAGGTGCCCTGGCGCGAGGAGGGGCACGAGGGGCTCAAGCTCGGCTATCTGCTGGTCGACTGCGGCTACTTCCACCAGGGGCACCGGGCGGTCGACGACTGCCAGGCCCTGCTGCAGCTGCTGGCGCGGCCGCTGCGGACGTCGGGCCGCCTGGCGCTGGCCTGCCTCCTGGAGACGGCCCGCAAGCCGACGGTGCGGCTCTGGGCGGAGGGCTCGCCGATCGAGACCAAGGACCTTCTGAAGGCGCGCAGCTACCGCTGGAGCCAGCGCCGGCGCAGCTGGTACCTCGACCTCGATGAGGCGCAGATCGAGATGATCCTCCTCTGAATGAGTGGACACCTCTGCTACGCTCCCATGGGGGCTGGAAGGTGTCTGATGGGGACAACGAAACGAACGTTCACGCCGGAGT
>NZ_JBAWTG010000241.1:0-4560 GCF_037106235.1 Methylobacterium nigriterrae
GTAGAGGTTGAGGTCCTTCGGCTCCTTGCGGAAATAGTGCCGGCTCGCCCGGTAGAGACCCACGATCTCGCGGCCTCCGAACTCGATTTGGTTGAGGTAAGCCGCGAGCAGCTCCTGCTTACCGACGGCCCCATCGAAGGCGCCGGCGTGCCAGACCTCGGAGCCCTTGCGCTCGAGCTTGCTCAGCAGATCCCGGCCTTGCAGGTCGTGGAACACGAGGTTCTTGAGGAGCTGCATGGGAATGGTGCTGCCGCCGCGGCTCAGGCCGCCTCGGAGCACGGCAGCCAGGGCGATCAGGTCGACGCCGCCATGGTCCAGGTAGCGCTTGTCCTCGACGGCGATGATCGCCTTCTTCATCACTTCGGGGATCTCGTGCGGCTTGAGCACGACGGGGCAGCGGCAGTAGGCGTCCCAACCCGATGCGGTGCGGGTGACCATCACCTGCGGTGAGGCGACGAGCAGGCGGAGCTGATCGGGCTTGAGATCCCAGAAGGACAGGTCCTCGGCCGCGCTGGTGCGGGACGGACCAGCCGCTCCGGCCGCACAGAGCAGGACGAGGCCGACGGCACGCCGCATGTCCCAACTCCCCGGCCTCATCCGCCCAGCGGAATGCAGCCACAGCTTGAGCAGGTGTGGCTGTGACGAGCCGTCTACAAGGGCGTGACGGTGTACTCGGCGCGAACCGCCTCCGTCGGCAGATTCCTTCGGTGGCCGGAGCGCTTCAGCGAGTTCCGCTCAGTTCCGGTTGCCTCCGGTTGAGGCCGCGCAACGTGAGAGACGTGTGCACGCCTTCATCAACAGTCCGAATCCTACCTCTGGGTAAGTAGCACGGCGCTGGCCGGGATGAGGCCGGCGAGCAACGAGCGGGCAGAATGTTGGGCGGATCCGCCGTTTGTCGCTAAACCGAAGAATCGCCCAACCGAACTCGTGCTCCAGGCGTGACGAAATTGGCTAGGCTCACCGATGAGGTGACAGCCAACTCGACCGATTGTACGGTACTTACAAAACGCCGGCTGCTTCCGCCATGCTTCCGCGACGAAGGAGCAGAAGCGATACCACACCACTAAATCATTGAAGTGATTGGCGCACCCGACACGATTCGAACGTGTGACCTTTGCCTTCGGAGGGCAACGCTCTATCCAGCTGAGCTACGGGTGCTGACCGTGGCGATTCCCTAGCCCATCAAGAATTCCTGAAACAGACCAGTCTGTTACGCCCGCAAACTTAGCAGCGCAGGCAGAGAGCGCAAGAGGCAGAAAGCACCTCTTTTGCCTTGTTCAGTGTGACACGCTGTGACACCAGTGTGACAAACCTACGGCCCCCTGGGCACGCCCCCCTTTGCCCCATGATGGCAAGAGGCTGATGAGCCTATCGGCTTTCACGCACTAGACCCGCAAGGCTTGATGCCGCGATTACACAGCCAAGCCCGAGCAGGCAGAAGAACCCCAGGAACTGCGCCGGCCGTCCTCGGGCCAGAAGCGCTGCTGCAGCCACGAGAGCCAAAAGTAGGCCGGTGAGAACGCTCATGAGATGCCCTCCTCAACCTGCGAAGGGGTAACCCTGAAGCTTAGCCATAAAGGCGAAACCGCAAAGGTTAAGATCTCTTAAGGGTGTGACATTGGGACGCCATCACCTCCAAGCTCAGCCGTGCTCTTGGAACCCTCCGGCCCTCCTCGGCGCTGCCCAGGCATGTTCTTCTTCTTTTCCAACCGGCTCGGCTGTCTTGGCTCGATCCTGATCTCCCTCCTGTTGACTGCTGTGCTGATCGCCGCCTTTCGCGGGTTCTGAGCCCTGCCATCGTGGGGCATGCGCCTGACAGCGTGGCGAAGGCTTACGGGACAGTGACCCTGGCGACCATGAGGGATGCCGTGGAGCGCATCAGGGTTGGGTGACGCAGCGGATATGGGTCACACTGCCGGATATCGGTTGACGCTTAACGCTTTGCTTGTACGCTTCCAGACGATCTGAATTCCTTATCCCGCCAGACCGTCCGATTAACGATCCGCTAAGCTCGTCCACCTTGTACTGCGCTGTAGAGCGAACCTTATACGCGCTGCTGCGAGCGGATCAGAGCCATGCCCCGATACTTCTTTGACTTTCACGCCCTCACTCTCTCAATCCGTGATGAGGAAGGGGCAGAGTGCGCGAACCCCAGGGCTGTCTCAACGGAGGCGATGGGAGCCCTGTGTCAGATCGCTGGGGACCATCCAGACAGGTATGCGGGTCAGACGCTTCACGTCGTGGTGCGAGATGCCAACAACCGCACCGTTTTCACTGCATCCCTGAACCTCGCCTCGGCATGGAACGCTGAACGGCAGGAGCCACAAGCAGCGTGAGAGTTCTTCGTGGCGAGCTAGCGGCTGGTGTAGCTTCGCCGTAAGTAGTACACAGAATCTTCTGGGCGTGCGAGGGCACTTTTTGCATTCACGATCCATTATATCCGCCAGGAGAGACTGAAAGGCTCAGGCTGGTCCGCAATGCCACGCTATTATGTTGATCTGCATTGCGGGCCGCTTTTCGCGAAGGGCGTGACCTCGTTCGAGGCAAGTGACGATGATGCTGCCAAGGTGCATGCCATCAAGGCTTTTCCCTCGATAGTGGAGACCTGTGAACGCAGTGCTGGATGCTCGATCTATGTCATGTCTGTGCGAGACAGGCGGGGCATCACCCTGTTTCACATTGAACTGTCCTTAGATTTCAATGTGTCCCGCGAGAACGCGGCTCCTATTCCTTATTGATGCTCCTTAGCTGAATTAGCGCCAAGCCGTTTTGTTGCGCCGCTCATCTCATGCACGGCTGTGAATGGCCGGCCATCTGCTCCCCTTCCTCAAGCGTGGCTGCAAGGGCATAGCTGGGATTCGCTACGTGCGCTCTGTCACGCCCAAGGAAACCATGATGGGAGGCGGCAGCAGTCGGGCGCAGTGCTCCAAGTCCTTGCTGGCATAGGGTTTGTTGGCAGGCGTGAAACATTCCATCAGAAAAATGATGAATCCGACGGCCAGCTGAGTACAGAACCGTACATCACCGCAACTTGATTTAGATTACGTAGTTCTGCATATAGTGAAGCCGCTACGTATTCCACCGAACCCTTCCAGCAATAGCCTCACCCCTGTGAGCCAAGCCTAAAAGGTCATAAGCATGGCCCGGTACTTCTTTGACCTCAACGATGGCGAGCTTGCCGTCAGTGACGATCATGGAACCGAATGCGCGAGCCCCAAGGATGTCTCATCGGAGGCTCTGAAGGCTCTGTGTCAGATCGCTGGGGAATATCCCATGCGCTATGTGGATCAAGGGCTACGCGTTACCGCACGTGACGATGAAGACCGAAGCGTCCTTACGGCGTCCTTGAAGCTGACAGCCGCTTGGCACGCCGAAGAAGAGCATCATGCGGCTTAGCCTCTTGTAAGGCACCTCGCGGCCACGCTGCCCGGCCGGGATAGCCCTGGTGCATTCTCGGCATTTGCTGCGTTGATCCCCGGAGACCCGCAAAGCGAGAGATGCTGATGAAGAACCCTGCGCTCAGCCTTTGGCTCTCCGCAGCGAACCGCGCTGCCGGATGGTGGATGGGAACCGCAACGTCGATGGCTCGCCGTCAGCAGCAGATGGCGCTTACCGAGATGACCAAGGCCGCCACTGGTAAGAAGGCGCCGAGGAAGCGCAAGGCCAAGCCGAAGCGCAGGCGTGCGGCTTAACAAATCAACGGAACTCCGTGACCACGGCTCCGTTCGCTCTCCGAAGCGTTGCGGTGTGCAGCGTGGGTGCAACGGAGAGAGAGATGGCTGTCGAGAAGAACCAGGACGTGGACCCGGATCGGGTCGAGGGATCCGCGAAGAACCTTGGCGGCAAGATCAAAGAAGGCGCTGGCAAACTGTTGGGCGATGAGAAGCTGAAGAATGAGGGCCGGGTCGATCAGGTGAAGGGCAAGGTGCAGAATGCTGTGGGCAGCGTAAAGGACGCGCTCAAGGGTAAGTAGTTACGGCTCGGCCGAACCTGAAGCTGGCTCACGGCGCCCCTCAGGTTCGGCCGTTTGATTAGGGACGTACCTCTGCCTCAGTGTGCCCCGGAACTGCTACCCTTGCCCTTCGCACCCGGCGATGACCCGGAACCGGCATCGTTGGCGCCTGTGCTATTTGAGGTGCCCGAGCGGCTCATCCCGCCCGTTGAAGGGCCGCTGCCGGCTGCTCCGGGAGAAGAGCCTGAACCAGCGTCATTCGCTCCAGTGCTGTTTGACGTGCCTGAACGGCTTGTACCGGAGCCACCTTCCGCAGCTATGGCGACTGTACCGAGGATGAGGCTGCTTGAGATGGCGATAGCGAGTGTGACGGCCTTCATGAGGCTCTCCTTGGGTTTCCGCCCTACGGCTAAGGTCAACCCAGGTCGCTGAAAGCCGTTCCGCTCAGGCACGGGCGATCAATCATCAAGAGTTGAAAGGGTGACAGGCGGATGGGGAGGCAGCTCAAACTAGAGCCGGTCCCGCGCCGCTTGAGACGGGTTAGCGGGTAGTGCGTTGACGGATGAAGGAGCTTGCTCATGCCTTCACCTCTGTCTGTGGACCTGCGC
>NZ_JBAWTG010000242.1:0-4493 GCF_037106235.1 Methylobacterium nigriterrae
CGAGGCCTGGAGCCGCCTCATCGACCAGCCCTGGAAGATCATGTCCCTCGGCCTGCGCGACTGGGCCTATCGGTTATGATCAACACCGATTGGTATTAGTGCCGTGTTCGGTCACGTAGCGACGGCCACGTCACCATCGTGTCCGGCTGTGCCGATTGTAGGCGTCCGCCGGGCCGTTGCACGCCGACAGGCCACCCTACCCAGACCGGTTGCGTTTGCTCGGGCGCGCAGCCAAAGCTTCCGGCCGGCGTATCGCTTCGGTGAAGGGCGAGCGCGGAGGAAGATGGTCCATGAGCACCCGACGCGATTTCCTGCATCTCACTGCGGCCGCGACGGCGGTCGGGGTCCTGGCGGGACCGGCAGCCGCGGAGGCGCCCGCCTCCGGTCCGGGGCGCCCTATTCCTCCCAATGGCGGAGACGCCCTCCGCCTCGTCACCTTCATGCCGGACCCCGGGAGCACTCCGCGAGTGGGCGTCGTGCGCACGGATGGACGCGTCGTCGATCTGACGAGCGCCGCGGTGTCGGGCTTCGATCCGACACGGATGGTCTCGCTTATCGAGGCCGGCCCGATAGCCCTCGACGCCGTGCGTCGCGCCGCGGCCGCGGGCGATGGCCCGCAGGTCGAGACCGTGCGGCTTCTCGCACCAATTCCAGTTCCGACGCGCAACATCTACGCGGTCGGCTGGAACTATCTCGAACACTTCGCGGAAGGGCAGGCGGCCCGCGAAACCAAGTCGGAATACCCGGCCCATCCCGTGTTCTTCACCAAGGGTGTCAACACGGTGAACGGGCCCTACGACCCGGTCCCCTACGATCCGGCGGTCTCGACCGCGATCGACTGGGAGGCGGAGCTCGCCGTGATCATCGGCGCTCAAGGGCGCAACATCCCGGAAGCCGAGGCCATGAGCCATGTCTTCGGCTACAGTGTCATCAACGACACCACCGCGCGTGACATGCAGTACAAGTTGCACGGCGGGCAGTGGTTCAAGGGCAAGAGCGTGGACGGGCATGGGCCGATCGGTCCGTGGATCGTGCCCGCGTCGGACCTCGATCCCGCCGATCTGCACCTCACGACGCGGGTCAACGGCGTCGTGAAGCAGGATGCCTCGACCAAGCAGATGTACTTCAAGGTTGCCCGCATCATCGCTGAACTCTCGCGGGGCCTCACCCTAATGCCGGGCGACATCATCGCCACCGGCACGCCGCCCGGCGTCGGCAACGCACGCAAACCACCGGAGTATCTGAAGCCCGGCGACGTGATGGAGACCGAGATCGCCGGCATCGGCACTCTGCGCAATCTCATCCAGGCCATCCCGGCCTAAGCCGCCTCTGCCGTCGCTATGCGAACGGGTATCGCTCTAGAGGCTGTTACGGACTGCTGCGAAGTCGGCGGCCTTGCGTAGGAGTAGGACGTTGAAGGCGACGAGGTGCAATCCGGCCTGGGTGGCGGGCAAGCGTTTGTAGTCACGGGCCAAGCGACGAAAGCGGGCCATCCAGGCGAAGGCGCGCTCGACCACCCATCGGCGTGGCAACAGGGCGAAGCCGCGCTTGGCCTCGGGCAGTTTCACCACCTCCAAGGCGGTGCCGCGATCAGCGGCCGCCTTCGCCGCGCGCTCGCCCGTGTAGCCCTGATCGACATAGGCGAGGTCCATGCTGTCACCGGTTGCCTCCTGCACGGCGTCAGCGAGCACGGCCACGGCGGCACGGTCATCGGCATCGGTGGGTGTGACATGCAGCTCCGCCGGGATCGCGCGCCATGTGGCGCCGTTCTGATGCCGCCACAGGATGGCCGAGAGCGTGCGCTGAAGATCCTGCGGTGGCGTCTTCGCCTTCGGCCGGCAGACCTCGGCCAGCGGCTCCAGAACAGCCCATTGCGCGTCGCTCAGCATCGTCCCTCCTCAGATCGGACGGACGAAACGCATGCTCTGCCAGATGGTTCAGGCGACGACAGACCCTAGCACGCGCTGCCCATATGCGATCCAGCCTGACGTACAGCAGGGTCGTCCGCTGCCGTCTATGATAGACGAAGCCGGAAGTGCGCTGGCCACCCAGCGTTTAGCATGTCCATGGAGAGTTGCAGTGGCACGTCCGGACCTCGGCACGAAGCGAATTTGCCCGACGACGGGCAAGAAGTTCTACGACCTCAACAAGAACCCCGTGATCTCGCCCTACTCGGGTGAGGTCGTCCCGACCTTCGTGTCAACGTCCTTCGCCAGGGGAGGCACGCCCGTGGTGGCGCGCAAAGAGGCGCCGGTCGACGATGAGGAGGAGACGGACGGGCCGGAACTCGTGTCGCTGGATGAAGTCGAAGCCGAGGAGGCCGACAAAGATACGGACACCGATGCTGAGGGCGATGACGCCCTGGATGTCGATGACGATGGCGATAGGGTCGAAGACGACACCCTCGTGGTCGACGAGGACGACGAAGACACCAGCGATCTGATCGAGGTCAACGACGACGATGATGACCAGTAGCCGCGATCAAGCTCATCGCCCGAGCATCCGAACACTAATCTCGAAAGCGGTCTCGGCGTCCGGTTGATCGGGTCGCAGGGCGCGCCATGAGCAGGGCCGATCGCACCGCTATGCGACGCGACGGCTCGTTGGCCTCGGCATCGTGCATGGTCGCGGGCGCGGAAGCGTGAGCCGCGACGGCCGCGGCCAGATCGAGGATGTGGTCCGGCCCGATCGGATGAGCCTGGGTGGTCGGTTCAGCGAGGTAGACGTCGACGGCAGCGCCGACGGCCTCAATCGCGATGCGCTCGGCGGTCACGAGATCCCAGAGCGTAGCATCGTCCGACATCCGCGACGTTCTACACCCTGCGCTGCAAGCTGCAACAACGTGACATCGAGGACCGGACCATCATCAAGGATCCTCATAAACGAGCCGGACACCGGGTGACGCTCTCTCAGAACACCGCTGCTCTCACTCGGGACCGATTATGTGGTCACTGTACGGTCTGTTGCCGGGTCTTAGAGATCAAGGCGCTGGCCAAGCCTGCGGGCCTCGTGTGCCGCCACAACACCGGCACGGCGTGCGGAATCTACCTTGAGCGCCCGGAGGCATGCGCCCGTTGGTACTGCCTGTGGCGCAAGATCGACGCTCTGCCGGATGAACTCAGGCCGGATCGATCGGGCGTGGTGTTTTCGTTGGAGAGCCGGCCACCTGTTGCAGACGCTCCTGACGAAGCCTGCATTGTGGGTCGCGCCGTGAACGGGGCGCAAGCCTTCGACCGATGGGAGGTGGTCGAGGCGTTCGCCATGTTCGTTCGCGAGGGGTCGTTGCCGGTGTGGAAGGTATCTGACCAAGATGCCACCATGATGAACAGGAGCCGGCAGACACCAACACGGTGACGTCTATGGCGAGCGGTATCGAGGAGGTCGTCAAGCGCATCTGCGCAAGCCGATGCGCATCTTGGCTCGCAGGAATAATGATAGTCTGATCCAGTCATCGGAAGCAGGATGACGAGCGCTTGCCGTCATCCCGACGAAGGCAGGCTCAGGCGCTCTTCAGGTTGGCGGCGCTCTCCTTGCCGCTGCGCCGGTCGGCTTCGACGTCGTAGGAGATCTTCTGTCCCTCGATCAGGTTGCGCATTCCGGCGCGCTCGACGGCGGAGATATGGACGAACACGTCCTTGCCGCCGTCGTCGGGCTGGATGAAGCCGTAGCCCTTCGTCTCATTGAACCACTTCACAGTGCCGGTAGCCATTGCGGTAACCCTGGTCGTCGGCCCGCCAACGCGGCGTGCCGTGAGGTTCGAACCGGCCGTGTCAGCCGACCGTTCCATGCATTGCCTAGACCGGATAGCACTTAGCGGGCCAGCGCAAAACACTAACAGCGCTGCCCGCGTTCGCTCCGGCTGCCCCATCATCCGGGCTATCTTTGCGGCTGATAGAAGCGCAGGATGCCGACCTCGGCGGATCGATTGCCCAAGCGCCAACAGCTTGGGGCTCGTGTTCTCACTGTAGCGAACAGGCGTGTGAATGGCAGATGTCGTGAGCCTTCCAGCCGGCCGCCGTTCCTCCTGCGCGGTCTCGCCCTACCGCGCCTACCGGTTCGGGCCGGATGGCAGCGTCAGCTCAACGATACCGATCGAGGCTGACACCGACGCGGAAGCTGCGGAACGTGCCCTTCACCTGAGTGACGGAGGCCGCGTCGAACTCTGGTCACGGGCACGCTTCATAGCCCACGTTGGACCACTTGACGGCCCGATCGCGACCTCGGTCACACTGCTTGAGGACGAGCCGACGCCTGAATCGTGAGCGCGGCTTCTCGCCTGTGAAACTGATTCGAAAGTTGGATCATGGCTGCTGAGAAGAAGCGGCAACCGTTTGGTCGCATCTCCCCTCCTGAGAAAGCGGCTACTGGCCAATAGCTGACACATGGTCGCACGATCACTACGGCCTGTTAGCTCTTGAGCCAGTCCAGAGCGGCTGCGAGCGAGAGAACGCCCATGAAGCTTGAAGCTGTCTTCTCGTAGCGGGTTGCGATGG
>NZ_JBAWTG010000243.1:0-4470 GCF_037106235.1 Methylobacterium nigriterrae
AGCTTTCTCCATTCTGCGTCGTCCAGCATCACTCCTCCCAGTCAGGAGGAGCAAAACGCCCGCACACGGAACACGTTCAAGGCCGAACAGGCCGTAGTCTCGCTTCGCTCGACTGCGCGCGGCTTTGCCGCTGCGCGATCCTGAGTCCCGCACACCAGTGAAGGATGATACGGGTAATCAGCCTGCGAGCGCAGCGAGCGGGACGAGGACCGAAGGTCCGAGGCCCTGGGTTAACCGCGGTCCACCACGGCCTACCACCGTCATCCTGGTCTCGGCTTCGCCTCGACGCCATCGCGCCTCCGCCGCTCTGGCCACCCGACCTCCTCATTCTTCCTCAATACGTGTCACTTGGCTGGAAGGCACAGTTCACCCGACCAGGGAGAACCGTGCTGAAATCTCGACACTCGTGTCAGTGTCACGGATCTGCACACTTGATCAGCACACCCCGAGGGTAGGACAGGCCGTTCGGATTGCCCTTTTTCTGTGCTCGTTCACTCAGCGGATTAGGCTGAAACGGCGGCGGTCATCCCGAGCCGATCAGGGGACTTCGGGTGACGTGCTGGTCTTGGCCAGCGTCTTGGTCCAATGGGACCTTCTCATGCCGACGCCAAGCACCCCGGCCTCTCTGTGCAGGCCGACGAGACGGTGGACTGAATGGAGCCGCCACAAGCCCTGGGGTTCGGACCCAGTTTCTATGTTCTGTGTTGGGGCGAGTGGCCCCGGAACTATTTAGGCTGCGGCACGGCTTAACCGATCGGTTGCATACCGCCCGTCAGTCTCGGCGCGCCCGGAGCACTTGAGCCGTGATCGGCTGCTGCGCTTGATCCTGGGAGTGCGCACGCGCTCGTGGCGTTCCCGGCTGCCCCGGTGCAGTCCGGCGGTCAGCCGCCGGAGTTTGAAGGCATGCACACGCCAGAGCGAGCGGTTGTGGCGAGCGGCGACGTGCGCGGCCTTGCTTGCGGCAGGTAATGCACTCATTGCCAGCAGCTCGCATTCGGGGCTGAAGCAGACACAGCGCAGTGTCCGATCGGGCCCAGCCGGTTACGGGCTGGGTTCTGGGATGAAGTGGCGCGATCGCCCTGTTGGCGATTGAACTCATGTGGACGGACCGGCTCGGGAACCCCTGTCATCTCCAGAGGCCCCGAACCTGAATGAGCTTTACTTTCCAATGGTAGACCTCCCGTCTCGTGGTGGACGGGCACCTTGTAGGCTCGGGCGGGAGACCGGTGGCCGAGCTCGGTTTGACCGAGGCCAATTTCGGTCAGGAGCCTTCCTCTTGGGTATCGATGAGCTCGTCGGCAGCTTCGGTCAGCCGCTTGCGCACCGTGTCCTCGTCCAAGCTAATGCCAACTCGGTACAACTCGTCTTTGATCTCACGAGGAACCGAACTACGGGGCTTCTTGGGGTCGTAACCGTATACCGCCATTGCCAGACCAAGCGCGATCTTCAGCAGGCTCTGTCTGACTTTCGGATTCAAATGCTCGGCCTCGCGGAGCTGAGCAGCCTTCGCGCCCTTTTTGCCGCTCCCGACAGCCTTCTCGAGTTCCGGGTCGAAGGACAAGCCTTGGCTCTTCGCCCATTTGATGAACGAAGCCGGTTCGTTGAAGTCTTTAAGGTGTTCCATGTGTCGAGCGCGGACTGCGAAACTCAGCCGTTCAGCGTACATCCGGGCGGGTAGGTGATCGACGCCGCTCAGGATCTCAGAATTCACGGCTCGTGGCTCGTACCCCATCGAGAGAGCGACTCCTTCTTCGATTGTCCAGCCCGCTGCCCTGCTCCAATAAGACCGATCGGCACGATAATTTTCGCCCAGCAGATCTTCCTCGTCGGAAAAATAGTACGGGTGAGTTTCGTCCCACGGACGGACTGTCATTTCTACTCCTGCGATATAATATTTTGCTGATTGCCGGCTCATAAACTTGCCGTTCCGCAAGCATTTCTGGTAATAACATTCTAGACTCAAATCGAACTATTTGCTGTCTCAAGCGTATGTAGTTCTCGCTCTGCAACCCAACAGCTCCAGGCGCACAAAGCGTCCCTACGCTCGCGCAGGTAGAGAGCTCGGTTGTAGACCCCCGCAACGCCCCGTTTGGCTGAGCCGCTGACATGGTTGACCACTGCCTCGACCACATGAGGTGCGATCCCGAGTTGCTCGTTCATCAGCGTCACCATGGTCCGACGCAGATCGTGCAGCGTCCAAGAGGGGAGGGGAGGTCGGCCAGCCTCGGCCCTCAGGGCGTTCACCCGCTCATCGAGGCGTGCCTTGGCCTTGCTGAAGCCGGACAGGGCCGTCGTGCTCCGGGTCGTGAACACGATCGGGCCAGTTCTTGGCAGGGCCGCGATGATGTCCTGTGCCTGCTTCGAGAGCGGCACGAGATGGGGCTGCCCGTTCTTGGTCCGACTGGCCGGAAGATCCCAGATCGCCTCGTCCGTGCCGCAGTTCCGCAACTCGTCCCAGCGCATGCCGGCAACTTCGCTGCGCCGTTGCCCGGTCTGCAGAAGTAGCTTGAACAGGGCAGCGAACTGGCTCGGCCATTCCGCCAGTGCCCGCCAGATCCAGATCAACTCGTCAGGCGTGAGCACGCGTTCGCGGGAGCGGGTGGCGGACAGCGGACGGACACGGCTGGCCGGACTGACCATGAGGAGATCCTGCTCCAAGCACCAGTTGAAGAACTTGGACAGGTACGCGAGCGTGCGGTTGCCGGCTGCCCGAGAGCCCCGCTCCTCGATCCGGTGCAGCACATCCAGCACGTCCGCCTTTGTCAGGGATGTGAGCGGCCGCTGCTGCCAGTCCGCGGTGTCTGGTCCTTGCAGGACACGGCGGTACTCGCGAGCGGTGTTCGGGCGCAGGTTACGCCCGACATGCCGCTCCATGAACAAGGCCGCGACACCGCCGAAGGTGGTGCGGCGCTCCTGATCCTTCTTGCGGCGCGCCTCAGCTTCGATCTGCCGAGGATCCTGCCCTGCCTTGGCGCGCTCGATGACCAGCCGGGCCTTCTCCCGCGCCTCGGCCAGTGACAAGGCTGGATGACGGCCGAGGGTGATGCGAGCGAGCTTGCGCTCCACACGCGTCATCACGACCCAGGCCTTCGTGCCCGAATAGGACACGCGCAGGCCGAAGGCGGGAAGGTGGCTGTCGAAGTAGTCAACTTGGCCGCTTGGCGGCGGCCGGAACCGCTCGACGGCGGCAGCAGTGAGCCGGAGCTTAGGCATGGCGTAGGTAGCGCCTAGGTAACAATGTGGGTGGGTTATGACGTGTGATGCTATGTTAGATGACGTGATGATGCAACCGAAATATGCAATACACTTCAGCGGCTTGTAGGATGAAAACTGTTAGAGATTGGTAGGGATTGTTATACGCTTGCCGCTTACTCTTAATCAGCGGGTCCTAGGTTCGAACCCTAGTGCGCCCACCAATCTTCTCAAGGACTTAGCCGAATTGCGAGGCGCCGTTTCGACACGGCGCCACCGGCTCATTTCGACAAACTTTCCTTTTTCGTTCTCGCGTCCCTTCGTTTCCGTGCCCCCACAACCCGCTGCTGCTCGGTGGTCTGAGCGTAGCGGAGCAGACCTGCGGTAGTGCGATGACCGCTCAATGCGCGAAGCTGAGCGTCCGTCAGGCCAGCCTCGGCACCCTCGACGTTGCCGCCGTGGCGCAGCCCCATGAATTTCACCTCTGGATCAATGCCGGCGGCCGCCCGAATGGCTGCCACCCGGTGCCGGAAGTAATCCTCCTCCCAGGAGAGATGCGCCTTTCGTCGGCGGTCCGGCTGATCGCGGGTGACGATGAGTGTCCCACGACGCGGTGCAGCGTCTAGGCGAACCATGATCTCGGGCCAGAGAGGTGAGCCGTCCTCATCGTAAAGCGGCAGCTCCACGAGCTGGCCGGTTTTGTAATGGAAGATGCGTACCTTTCTCGGCACGTCAGGCGGGCGGTAGTGAGCCCATGAAAGGCGGGTAAGGATGTCCTTTTGGCGCTGCAGCCAGAAGAAGGCGATCATGGCAGCCGTGGCGATAGAAGACTCACCGCTGGCATCGGCGGCGGCGACGAAGCGCATCAGTTCGGCGCACGTGACCGGCCGAGTGGGTTTCGCCCGATAGGCAAGATCCATTTTCGCGAAGGGATTTGCGAGTGGAACCTGATCGGGCTTGTCGCGGCGGGCGACATTCCAGGCCCGTTTAGATACGGCCATGGCGAGGTTGGCGGTGCGGACCCGCTCGGTGCCGTCCGGCTTCACCCGAAGCTTCTCGTATAGCCGATCGGCAGTCCCAGGCTTGATGCTCTTGAGCGGGAGCGAACCGAACCTGCGGCCGTCCTTGAGGCGATAGTCGGAGACGAGGCGCAGTGCAGCGTCGTAGCCTTTGCGAGTTTTACGGCCTGTTAGCTCTTGAGCCAGTCCAGAGCGGCTGCGAGCGAGAGAACGCCCATGAAGCTTGAAGCTGTCTTCTCGTAGCGGGTTGCGATGGCAC
>NZ_JBAWTG010000244.1:0-4222 GCF_037106235.1 Methylobacterium nigriterrae
GGGTGGGAGTGAATTTGCGACACAATGGCCGGGTCGGGTTCGACGTCTGCCGCTTTGTTGCCGACGCGAACGAATGGCTGGTCTCCGCTTTGGCCGTCTCCAGAGCGGTCAGGCTGCAAGCGGCCAAAAGTCCTTTAGGTGCCCCCACAGTCCTTCTCCAGCCGGCCAGCAGGTCCGGTCAGGAGACAGATCATGGGACACTCTGAGTATGACCCGCCCGTACCTGCTGATGTTGCGGTCGCAGCTTTCAGGTTCAATTCTGCCTTCCGAGCGGACATTCGAAAGGTCAGAGCGGATGGTCCGCAAGGGGTCACTTCAAGGCATCTACCTGAGCTGCGCTGAATGTCCGCTTCTCCATACTCTCCGCTCAGAACCGGACAGGCCGTTATCGGCCAGGATCGGCCATTCCGCTTTGCGCCCGTTTTGGTCGTTCGGCGGATCAAGCGGCGTGCTTCCGGAGAGGGCCCGTCACGGCGGCCTTCGATGGGATCGCGCATCGCTTCAGCGACTGCGCCTCAGACTATCTCGACCGTGCCTACGCGACCACGGCCTCCAAGTGACGCGCTGGAACACTCTAGCTCCATGTTCGATGGGATCTTCCGTCGTCACCGGGCCGCCAACGCGGGGATAACAGGGACAAGAGGAAGATGATCTCTATAGAAAATGCCTCTGTTGTCCCCGGTTGAGGGCGCAACCTGCCTAGGGTCCGATCACGTTCTTGTCTGCCTGCAGCAGCTTCCTGTTGCTGCGACAAGGATCCTGAGGCGCGCAAGGTGGCGCTACCGGTCAGTGTTGCGGCGGGCAAACCGTGGCTTCGATCATCTTCAACATCGATCCCGGTGGAGCGAGAAGGGATGCCTATCTGGAGCTCTCCCGGCTGCCAGAGGTCAGCCTCTCCTGTCATGGCAGGCCGGCAGCCTTGGCGATCTGCGCACGGGTCCAGGCGACGATCCGAGACGTCTCCATCGCGCCTGCCGTCTGCGCGACCACCTTGCCCTTGTGCAGCAGGAACAAGGCCGGGATCCCCCTGGCCCCCAGTTCTGACGCGACGCCCGGCTCCTCCTCGGAGTTGACCTTCAGGAGGCGTACGTCCGGCTCAAGCTCGGCGGCTGCTTGCTCGAACATCGGTGCCATAGCCCGGCAGGGGTCACACCATGGTGCCCAGACGTCCACCAGGACGGGGATGTCATTGTTTCGGCGATGCTTCGCAAAGCCGGCGGCATTGGCTTTGGCGGGACGGCCCTCGAACAGCAGATGGTGGCAGGCCCCACATCGCGCCGCCCTAGCCGGGCGGTCGGCAGGGACCCGGTTGGTCCGCGCGCAGTGCGGACATACGATGTTGCGGGCAGCGGTCATCGGCTCCTCTCTCCTGCTGTCCATCTGCCGTTTCCCGAACCGGAACGCTTGAGACATCCGTTGGATTCCGAAATGCCCCGGTGCGCACATGGATCCCCACGGTCACGTGAGTGTCTGTAATCCGGGCGCAGGAATGAGACGCATGGACGAGATCGCGGCGGCAGGACTGCAGAAGCAAGGGCCGAGGCCGGGAGGTCTAAAGTTGCGCATGAATAGCCTGGGCGGACCTGTCCACAGGCGGCCAGCCGTTGATACTGCGGGACCCAGTCGGGGAGTGTAGGTGCATTTGCAAGGCAAAACGCCCGACGTGACAGCTCCGTCCTTACGGCCTTGAGGCACCAGTGCGGATGACCATGAGACGGTTTGTGGCCGACTCTGGCAGCCACACCTCGCCCGGGCGGCCTAGGATCTGCCGCACACCCGCGCCCTTCTCCGACATTGGATAGGCCGTGAATTGTTCTGTCCGTGGATCAAAGGACAGGATCGCGTCCGCACCCCAGTCCGACACCCACACAATGTCGCGCTCGTCGACATAGACTGCGTAAGCCTGCGGCGCTTGCCCGGGCAGCTTCCACTCCTTCCATTGCTTCGACTTCGGATCGTAGAGCCCAAGCTGGCCGGCATTCCACTCGCTGACCCAAATGCGGCCTGTGGAGTCAGACCACACGCGCCGCGCGCCCTGGTTCGGCGTTGGCGGCTCAAGCACCCTTGCTTCACCTGTCGTGCGGTCGACGCTGGCGATGTGGTTGCCCGCGAGCGAGGCGTAGTAGATGTCGCCTTCAGGCGTAGCGGTGATGCCGTAGGGTCCCTGGCCGCGTGGGGCTTTCCATACCTTAACCTCGCCCCTGTTCGGGTTGAGGCGACCGTAGATCCCATTCTGGCCCGTAAACCAGAGCACGCCGTCGCGGTCGAAGGCGGCCGTGTTCAGGTTGGCATTGCCGGAGCCCTGCGGCAGGCGCCATGCTTTGACCGCCGCAGTCTTGGGATCGACTCGGACGATGGCATTCTGGCCGCCGTCTGTGAGCCACGCCGCCCCATCCGGTCCCTGGATGACGCCGTGCGGCGCCGAGCCCCTGCCGAGGGGAACGTGGCGGACCTCTCCGGTCCTCGGATCGAGAATGCCGAGAGCCCCGCTCTGCTGGGCCGAGTACCACACCTTCCCGTCCGGTGCCGGCGTGACATCGTGCGGCGAGGCATTCTCGGGAAGCTGATAGACTTGGCGCTCTGGCATCTGGGCTTGAGCCAGGGCTGGAACCGTTGAGGCGGCGAGAAGGAGGGCAAACAGCGTCCGGTTGCGCCAGGTAGCCATGACAGCTCCTCCGAACAGGTTAAATGCCCCCCATCGTGCAAGAGCGACCTTGCCTCTCAGCCGCTGAGGGGCCGAGCGGACGCTCATCTTGGCCGCTATCGCGGGTGAGATGGCCGGGACGAGATCACAAACGGAGTGCTCCATCTTACTTCAGAGCGTTCTGATCCCGCTCAAAATGTTCCGGTCTGCGCGGAAGACAAGCGATGCATGGCCCTCTGGCCGGATCTGCGCCTTTCCCTCAGCGTCCATGATGTCGAGGAACTCCTGGCCGAGCGCGGGCTCGAGGTCGAGACTATGCCGGCTCGACAGGACACGCAGAGGAGGTGTTCGACGCCAGGCATTGACGTTGCGGGACCGAAGGCGACCTCGTGGGCCGTGATCGAAATCGGGGACTGGAAGCACGCCGCCCCCTCCCGAGCCTTTACCCGCCAGCCTCACCACCGCATGGTCGAGCCTTCCACTTGGGCTACGACATGGCCGACAAGCGTCAGAAAATCCTGGATCGCATCCGCCACCTGCGGAACCGGACGGTCGCGAAGGGTTGCACGGAGGTCGAGGCCATCGCAGCCGCCGAGAAGGTTGCCGCACTCCTCGCCGAGAACGACCTCACGCTCGACGAGGTCGAGGTCCGCGCGACGCCGTTCGCCCGGGAGGATTCCAGCGTCGAAGGCGATATCGGGGAGCGGATCTGGAAGGTTGCGGACGCCATCGCAGGGCTGACGGACACCCGCTGCTGGACCAACCCTAGCGGCGTCACCCCGGTGCGCATCACCTTCTTCGGCCTGCAGCACGAAGCCGCGATCGCGACCTACCTGCTCGCCGTCTGCTCTAGGGCGATGCGCGATGAACTGGACAGGGTCGGACGCGGTTGGGTTCTCTTCCGGCCGAACGTGCAGCGTCGGCACCGGAACGCTTTCCTTGACGGCATGGCGGACTCGCTGTCGACACGCATTCGGTCGCTCAAGCCGCCGCAGCTGTCCGGCAGTGGTCTCGTCGTGCTCAAGAACTCGCTCATCGATGCCGAGTTGGCACGCCTGAACATGAGGGTCCAGGACCTGCGCGGCCGTCGAGCGAACGATCTCGATCTCTACTACGGACACGGCCGCGCAGCCGGAGAGCAGGTCGCTCTCGATCCCGGCCTTCGGCCGCCGGAGAGGACGGTGGGCTTGATCGGAACGGAGGCGCGATAGTTTCCGGTTCGTCCTTCGTTCCCGTCAGGCCAGTCCGAGGCTGCCGTCGTGATTAAAGGCGCCCGCTGCCGACCCTCAGCGAAAGATGCATCCTCCCTCAGTGATGAGAGTTGTTGCCGCCCCGGCGGCAGGGGCTCGGCGGCCGGGCTCAGCGGCACCAAGAGTACAAAACGGGTTAGGCAGAGCTTCGCCGAGTGGCGGTCAGCAGATCGAGGTCGAATGGTTTGCCACCTCAGGCGGCTCTGCAGCCGGAGGAGGCACAATCCAGTGACGGCCCGCGCACAGTCAGTGCAGGTGAAATTCCGCACCAATCGCTCGCAACTCGGCGGGTTTGATCAGGCGGCTGTGCGCCACCTTTACAGAATGC
>NZ_JBAWTG010000245.1:0-4208 GCF_037106235.1 Methylobacterium nigriterrae
CCGCACCGCACGAACCCGCTTCCGCCGTGATCCCGATGCCTACCTCAGGGCGCTCGAACGGCAAGCCCAACAGCCGACTTTGCCGTCCTAGTTTTTTTGCGCGTGATGCCGTGTCGCTTGAAGAAGCGGGACAGGCTGCTGACTCCGATCCGCAGGCCGCGCTCGGCCAATTGGGTGCGCAACTCGCGCAGGAACAAGCCGGGCTGCGCCTCGTCGATCTGTCGGATCAGGTCAGCCCGGGCCTCAACCGCATGTGAGCGCTGGTCGCCGCCCATCGGCTTGGCGCGCGTGCGGCCCTCTCGCACGAAGGCTTCGTGCCAGCGCACCGCGCTGGCTGGGCTGACCGCAAAGCGCCGCGCCGCCTCCCGGCGCGAGGCTCCGCCCTCGATCATGGTGACGACCCGCTCACGCAGATCGGCGGATAGGGCTGAGGGCATTCGGCTCTCCCATCGGAAAGCCGCGCATCGAATCACATCCTGGTCCGCGCCGTAACCCCAGCCGATTCAAGCTGATCGGACACTGCTCTAGGGCACCAGGACCAGCTACGATGCGGTTGGGCGAGTGAACTGATGCGATGGATGCCCCCTTCGTCGGCATCGTACGATGCTGTTTAGCGCCAAGGTGGCGCGCGAAGGAGGAGCAGATGGCGGAGGTGCAGATACTCGCGATCGACCTGGCGAAGCGGAGTTTCCAGGTCTGCGCGAGCGACCGCGCGGGGTCGGTTCTATACAACCGGGTGATTTCGCGAACGAAGCTGGAGGCGCTGTTGCGGGAGCAGCCTCCTTGCATCGTGGCGATGGAGGCATGTGCCACAAGCCATTTCTGGGGCCGTCTGGCCGAAGCGCACGGCCACGAGGTGCGGTTGATCCCGCCTATCTATGTGAAGCCGTTCGTGAAGCGGCAGAAGAACGATGCGGCGGACGCCGCCGCGATCGCCGAGGCGGCGCTGCGGCCGAACATGCATTACGTCGCGGTGAAGAGCGCCGAGCATCAGGCGCGCGCAGTTGCTTATCGGGCCCACCAGTGTTTCGTCGGGCAGCGCACGCAGATCATCAACGCGCTGCGAGGCCATCTGGCCGAGTTCGGCCTCATCTTCGCGCAAGGCACGCCGCACCTGAAGGACATACGCGCGGCGATGCGGGACGAGACGATCGACCTTCCCCAAAGCGTCCGCGACATTGCCCGTCTTTATCTCGACCATATCGACGCATTGACGACGAGGATCGATGAGCTCTCGCTCGGGCTGCGCGAGGCGATGCAGGTCAGCGCGGAGATGCGGCGGCTTTGCACTGTCCCCGGCATCGGGCCGGTGACTGCCGGGGCAATCATGGCGTTCGCACCTGACCTGCGGACCTTCGCCAGCGGCCGGAACTTTGCCGCATGGCTGGGGCTCGTGCCGCGCCAGCGATCTACGGGCGGCAAGATCAGGCTCGGCTCAATGAGCAAGATGGGCCAAGGCGACATCCGCAAACTGCTGATCGTCGGTGCCATGAGCAGGATCCGGTGGATCGTCCGCAAGGGCGTCCTCCCTGACAACTGGCTTGGACGGCTGATGGCGCGCAGACCACGCATGGTGGCTGCCGTGGCGCTAGCCAACAAGATGGCGCGGATAATTTGGGCGATGATGACCAGGGAGCAGGATTACCGGTTGGCGTGATCCGCCGTCCTCGAAGGAGGCCGATGCGGTGAGCGCTCGGGGCCATGGCCCCGACAAGGAGATCGACTGACGATTATGCGGCAAGGACTTCAATGTTCACGACGCGGCTAACCAGTCCCGGGGCTCGAGCGTCACAAGCTCGCTGAACCGATGTGGCCCGCGTCGTTCGAATTGCATACCGGCCCGTGGCGTCGAAAAGCCACGACAAGAGGCCTGACACACGACCGATGAAGCGCCGCGCCAAAGAGAGTCAGAAAATCACCTTGCAAACCGGGGGGCATCCACACGACCCCGCGCGGTCGCTCGCGCAGACCTGGAAACTCCGCTTCGCCAGGTCGATCGCGAGTATCTGCACCTCCGCCATCTGCTCCTCCTTCGCGCGCCACCTTGGCGCTAAACAGCATCGTACGATGCCGACGAAGGGGGGCATCCATCGCATCAGTTCATGCGGCCAGCAGCGTCGATACGGTGCACGCCGCCTGCGTTGCCGGGGCAGGGCTTGCGCTGCTGACTTACTGGGATGTGGCGCAAGATTTGGCCAACGGCGCTCTCAAGGCTCTCACCCTCAAGGACGCTGAGCCGGAGCTGCTGGCCATCTGGGCAGTGCTTCCGACCCGGCAGCACATGCCTGCGCGGGTGCGTCGGTTCATTGATGGGCTGAAGGCCGACCTGACGCTGCCTTCCTCTCAAAGTTTTTGAACTATGCGAAGGGCGACCACCCTTAGGTTCCGTAACGCCCAGTCTGCGAGGGACGCCACGGCCCTGCCAAGGTCCAGTCGAGCAAGCCCTATTGGAACGCTGCGCCTGACAAGGTGATAAGCCGCGCAAGGCTGCCCAGTTCGTCAATTCGGCGGCAGGTACAGCAGAGCAGGCAACGAACTGCAAAACCGCACGTTGGTCAAATATCTCCCTACAATTTTCAGTAAGGCGTGACCTTTCCTGAAAAGGCGCGAGATTATCAATCATGTCTTCAGCCACGGCATCGGTTGCCCGCCGCAGCGAAATTCACATCGACATCTATGACGCGAAGGTGCGCTCCGCCTGGGCGGCCCGCCTTGGGGTGTCCGATGCTCAGCTCAGGAAGGCGGTGTGGCTGGTCGGTTCGCGGATCACGACCGTTGCCGGGCACCTAGGCGTTGCATCGCGCTGATGCGGCCACTTCCATGTTCACGGCAGCCAAGCACCACATTCATCCGCCGCTCGCCTCCGGTCAGGTTGGCATCCTCGTTGTCGAGGATGAGCCGCTGCTGCTGATGGACACAGCGCAGTCGCTCGAAGATGCCGGCCTGATCGTGTTCGAAGCGCACAACTCTCAGGAGGCGCTGGAGGTGCTTGCCGTCCGCGAAGACATCCACGTGATGATTACGGATGTCAGGATGCCGGGCGGACATCTGAACGGCTTTCAGCTCGCTAAGATGGTGGCGGCACGCTGGCCGGAGATCGGCCTGCTTGTCGTGTCCGGGCGGGTCAGGCCCGGTCCCGGCGACCTACCGATGAACGGGCGTTTCCTTGGCAAGCCCTATCTGCCCAAGGCACTCACGAGCAACGTCTTCGCGTTCGTGTCGCGCCAGAGTGGCAGCATCTGAGCTGCCACAAGCGAAGCGGCAGCCCGCCCGGTCCCAGGGGTGTGGGGTCACCTTCTGAGTTGAAATCCGCTCAGCGGCGCAACGAGGGAGCAGACAAGACCCTCCGGCGCATAGATTGTCCGAACCTCGCCGCCAACAGCGCCGGCCAAGCCGCGCTCGATTAGCCATGAGCCGAACCCTTTGCGGCTGGGCGGCGTGACCGGCGGGCCGCCCTGCTCCTGCCACGTCAGCCGCACAGTCTGCTCGCCGGGCTGCTCCGCAATGCCCCAACTGACATGCACCCGGCCGTTCGGCGTGCTCAGTGCGCCGTACTTGGCGGCATTGGTCGCCAGTTCGTGGATCATCAGCGCCAGCGACAGCGCTGCCTTCTCGCCCGTGCGCAGGGCCGGCCCCACCAGTGTGAAACGCCCGGGCTGCAGGTCGTCATGCAGTTCGAGCGCGCCCTGAATGATCTCGTGCACATCAGCGCTCTCGCCCTTCCCGGTCAGGAGGATATCGTGCGCCTTGCCCAGCGCGATCAGGCGAGCGATCAGCGCTTCCTGTGCCGTCTCAAGGTCAGGCGCGTTGCGCAGCGTCTGTGTGGCGATAGCCTGGACCATTGCCAGTGTGTTCTTGAGCCGATGGCTCAGCTCGTGATTGAGCGTGACCTGCTGCTCCTCGGCACGCAGGCGGGCGATACCGACCTGCACACGGTCGGCCACGTTGCGAGCGAAGGCGACGTCCTCCGGTGCCCATTCACGCGGTTCGGGACTGTGCACGTAGAACAGGCCGACCGTCCGGCCGCGCTCGCGCACCGGCACGTTCAGCATGGCGCGGATGTCGAGGCTCACAAGTGAACCGCTCCGGGATTTTCGGAGGCTCCAACTCTCTTGAGAGACTGGAGCCATGACGAAGCATATCCCACCTTTCTCCCCTGAGGTTCGCGAGCGGGCAGTCCGGCTGGTCCGGGAGCATGAGAGCGAGCA
>NZ_JBAWTG010000246.1:0-4191 GCF_037106235.1 Methylobacterium nigriterrae
CGCATGCGCCTGCCAACGCGGCGGCTTTGCTTTACGGGGCGGCTTTCGATCGGGCGCCGGACGCGGCGGGCCTGAGCCACTGGACGGCAGCGCTTGACAGCGGCACGAGCCTGAAGACCGTGGCCGAGAGTTTCCTGGCGTCGGACGAATTCGTGTTCCATTTCGGCGCGGCGAGCGATGCCAGCAGCTTCGTCACGGACCTCTATGAGAACGCCCTACACCGCGCACCTGAGGCGGCCGGTTTGAGCTATTGGACGGCCGAACTGAGCACCGGCGCGATGGATCGGGCCGATCTGCTGGTGGCCTTCTCGCACAGCGCCGAGAACATCGCCAACCACACCGACCCGACCTCCCACGGCCTCCTGTTCGCCTGAGAATGTTAATTCCAGAGTGGGGTCATCTCGGCGAAGCAGGCGGCAGATCCACCTCGTTGGGTCAGCGGCCTAGGGAAGGCCGCGATAGAGGGCACACAGTTGGGGCGGCGAGGCCCATTCGCGACACTCGGCGGGTCACGCGCTGAGCCACTCGCGCACCTTGTCGGGCGTCAGCTTCAGGGCAATGATCAAGCGAAGTAGGGTGGAAACTGAACCGGGCACGCGCGTCTTTGCCGTCGCCCATCGCCGCGAGGTAATTTCCTCGACGCCGAGAAAGGCCGCAGCAGCAACATGGGTCAGGCCAAGCCGCTTGAGGGCTGCACGATATTCGTCGGCGGTCATTCTGATTGGCGGGCTAACGAAAATGCCGCTTCCAGACAATCATATTGACCGGTTGCCCCCAGAGTAATTGCCTGGGCCATGGAGCCGACTGCTCCGATCGGTGTACTCGGCCCGATGCTCTATGCCGGGACAGCGCCGGCTCTGGACGGCGCAGCGAGGGCACCAATGGAGCGGCCAGGAGAATTCAGACCTGCAGCGACGCACCCGGTGGACGCGGATCGCCATTCGATCGCCGTTCACGCGCCGGGGCATTCATGGGATGCGGCGCCATGCCGGTCCGGCAACCTCCTGCTGGCGTGCGTGGTCGGCATGGTCTTGGATGCCGATCAAGCTGTGGCCGCGGCGTGTGCGTAGATGCGGGTCGACCTGTTCCAAGTCGAAGTAGAAGGAGTCTGCGCTAGAGCCACTAAAGCGCTTAACCGCCCTTTAGTCCGATGAACACTGAACGGGTATTGGTCGTGTAATATCCGTCTTTACCCATCGCCGATATTAAATCTGTGCCAAGCTGCTCAAAGCTCTCGAAGACAGTGGTGAATCCTGAATTCCTCATCAGGTGAAGAATGCCTGCCCGCGTTGGCCAGAACGATGTCCGATTGTCCCACGAGGCCCACTTGAGCTGATCAAGGGCAGTGCTGCCGGTCTCAAGCTCATGTTCCGGGAACCAGCGGCCGGGAATTCCCTCGTGTTGCGTCAAAGGTGAGAGATTGTAGGTCGCAACAGAGGGGGAGTCGTCGTTTTCCGGAGCAAAGTGAGTGTCTAGGAAGAGTGCTCTGCGAGCGTTCTGGGAGAGCAAATGCATGAATTCTGTAACGCGGTCAATGTGATAATATAAGCCAACGCAGAAGACAATATCGAATGGGCCGTATTCGCTTATATTCCAGGCGTCATCGAGCTCGAAGGACAAGTTGTCGAAGCTTACTCGTTCCTTTATGTACATGCAATTTTCGAAGTTGCTCCTTCTGACTTCGATGCCGGTGCTCTCAAGGCCGAGGCGGGCGAACTCTGTCGCGAATCCACCCTCTAGGCAGCCAAGGTCGACGATCCGCTTCCCTTTGATGCCTTCCGGAAAAAGCATTCGCGCGATTTGGTGAACGAGGCTGACGTGAGGAGACTTGTCGAGCGTCCATCCACGCTCCGGCAGCGTCTGCGACCCGTCGTCGAGAACGACATTGTGAGCGGTGAACGACCCAGCCATTCGGGTGACATCTCCGTAATCCAACGATCCAGCAGTGGACCGCGCGTATGAGCAGGCGGAGGCCGGTGTAACGGCTTCGCAGTCGGCACTCAATCAGTCCCGAGTGCGGCGCTGCCGATTGGCGCGCCTTGAGCTTGAGCTCCGCGTTGCCTCCGGCTGGAGTTGGACGAGGCCGCCTTGAGGTAGGAGCGGACGCCGTTAGAGCCCGTTCACGCGGCGATTGCGGCGACTCTCCGCCAGTTCCACGCGGTCAGAGTGGAACTGATCACGGCATGCGTACGGCGCGCGACCTGGCCGGAGTCAGTGAAGGCGGGCAGACCCTGTCACCGCGCAGGCGTCGGCGGGAGGTGGCGTTTGCGCCGCTGCGGCTTGCTCACGGACATTCACGAGCGCCTGCTCGATCAGCGCTTCAGCCTCCGCGAAGCCCCGCTCTGCTGCCCCGGGCGTGAAGCTCGAGGTGTCGATCGCCCGCAGCTTCGCACGAATGGCCAGCTCCACACGGTCGACATTGTCGCGATGGGCTCCTGCGACGAGCTCCGCCCCCATGAGACGAACGAGATTGGCGAGCGCGAGAAGCGCGACGCGGCGCTCGTCGTCCGAGGGCGGTCTCGCCGGCATATCCTTACTCCACGCTGAGCCCGGTCCCTGGGGCGTCCCGCGATAACAAGCGGCACGCCGCGGCGGCGTTCCCGCTCTAAGCGTGGAATCGTTAAGGTGTTCCCGTCGCGGACCGGACAGTTTGTCGATAAGTTCTACGCGTGCGCACTCGCGGGTGGCCGTCGCGATTGTAGGATCCGGCAGTCGAGAGGGTTTGAAATGTCCGGGCGCCCCCAGGCTTCTCGCGTGTGCGCTCTCCCGGCAAAGTTGGGCGCGCAATTGGACATGCGGCCGAGCTCTCAGTTAGATCGGTCGCGTTTGGGTGCTCGGCGGCTCACGCGGCTGACGGCCTTGCTTGCGGAACTTCCATGGCCTTCACCATCATCGCCGTACGCCACGGCGTCAGCATCTTTAATCGACGGGTCACTCCGCGCGAGGCGCTCTTTCTGGCTTCCTCGCGCGTTCAGGACGGCGCCGAGGCGGTTCAGGTATACGATGACCAGTCCCAGTTCGTCAGCGCCGCCACTCTGGCCGACGCTGCGCGGCGCCAGGCAGGTGCCTTGGATGCGGTGCAGCAGGCGGTTGATCAGGCGGTCGCCGAACTCCAGGCTCTTTCGGCTGGGCCGGAAAGCCGTCGCGTGACGATCAGAGTCGGTGCAGATCCTCGTGCGCCTGCCGAACCGCATGCGGAGGCCGATGTGACCCAGGTTGCGGTGCCGACGGAACCTGATGAGAAGCCGCCGCGCCGAGGTCGCGTTCGGGTTTTCCGAGCCGGTAGAAAGGGCGAGCGCGAGTAACCGCCGGGCCTTATGTCGAGGGGCAGCCGGTGCCTTGGGTGAGGACCGTGCGCGACGCCTATTACAGCTGCCGGTGCAGCTTTCTTCGTGCACCATTCCGGATGGATGATGCGCGTGCTTACAGCTTTGCACTTGCTCGCATCATTCATTCTTGGGAGCGTGTGGTTGTCCCATCGGTAGCGATGCACGCGCGGGCACACTCGTTCTGGCAATCAGCTGGCATTTCCTGCGAATTGCCATTCTCCTGAGGCATTGATCGTCGACTGGCTCGACAGGGGTCCGAGCTACCAACCGCCAACCTGATCAATCGTGCCGCTCCTGCTCAAGGGTTGACCTCAAGGGCAGGGTTAGCCGCGGGTTATCGCGTCGTCGCAGTCATGCCACGCCGCGTTAGCATCAAAGCACTTCGCAGGTACCGCGCATGCAGCTCTCACCGCTGAGCGCCCCCTGATGGAAGATGCTTCTGATCAAGCCGCGGGTCGTGATGTCAATTCAAGGTAGGTTCGGTTCGATCAGACGAGCAAGATGCCTGCCGCCATCGCCGCATCGACCCGAGCGTGATTCTCGGGGCTCTCGGAGAAGCCAACCAGGACGTCGGCCCGGTCGAACGAGTGGTCAGCAAGATGGCCGAGCCAGTAGCTGAGGCCTGTCGCCTCTGGCGCGCGGTCCAGGACATTCTGGTAGAGCGCTGTGACGAACGCCTGATCGGAAAGATTGGCGCCGAAATGCTGGTTAAACTCGGGCGAGGAGAGAAAGCTGAAGGCGTCGTCGTGGAGGCTCATCCCATGATCGACGCGATCAGCATGCCAAGCGAAGCCCGTCGCATCAGGGATTCGGTCCAGAGCGGCTTGGTAGAGACGATACACCTGCGCCTCATTGCTGAAGA
>NZ_JBAWTG010000247.1:0-4128 GCF_037106235.1 Methylobacterium nigriterrae
TCCAGCTTTCTCCATTCCACGTCGTCCAGCATCGCTCCTCCCAGTCAGGAGGAGCAAAACGCCCGCAAACGGAACACGTTCAAGGCCGAACAGGCCGTAATTACGGCTATTACTCGCTCCCTGGAACGGCCTCAGATTTTAGCTCGGCGGCTTTGTTCGCTCTATCGCCGCAGCCGCTCTCACTACGTCGGCCTCGCTGAGGTTTCGCCCTACGATCTGAAGACCGACCGGCATCCCATCCGAGGCAATGCCTGCGCAGACAGAGGCTGCGGGCTGGCCCGTGAGGTTGAAGGGGTAGGTGTAGAACGCCCACGAGACGAGGCTGCGGTCTTCCAGGCCCTAGGGAATATTCCGTCCTGCTTCCAACGACGAGATCGGCAGGGTTGGCGACAGCGGTAGCGGCGACAAGCGGACCATCATCACGGGATGCGCCCCTTAGCCCGGGTGCTGACCTTGACGAACTCGGTCAGGGCTGGTGATCAAGGCAGTCGCGTGCGGACAGGTGGCAGCGCGTTCGATCGCGGGGTAAGAGCCATGCTCCGAGACAAGATGGGAGATCGTGTTGCGGCGGACGGCTTTATCGCCGCGCTCGATCAAAGCGGCGGGTCGACCCCCGGTGCGCTGCGCCTCTACGGAATCCCTGACGATGCCTACGCCGGCGACGCCGAGATGTTTGCGCTCATCCATGCGATGCGCGTTCGCATCATGATCTCGCCCGCCTTTACGGGCGCGAAGGTGCTGGGTGCGATTCTGTTCGAGGGCACGATGGACGGCAGCGCCGCTGGCAAGCCCGTTCCGGCCTTCCTCTGGGAGGAACGCGGGATCGTGCCCTTCCTTAAGGTCGACAAGGGGCTTGCTCCTGAGGACGACGGCGTGAGCCTGATGAAGCCGATGCCGGATCTTGACGCTCTTCTCGACCGCGCCACCCGGCTCGGCGTCTATGGCACGAAGATGCGCTCGGTCATCAACGAGCCCTCTAAGCGGGGCATCACCGCCGTCGTCGAGCAGCAGTTTGCAATTGCGGACCGTATCGCCTCGCATGGACTCATGCCGATCATCGAGCCGGAAGTGTCCATCAAGAGCCCCGACAAGCGCGGCGCCGAGTCGCTCCTTCTCGCGGAGCTAGCACAGCGGCTCGACGATCTTCCTGAGGGGCGGCAGGTGATGTTGAAGCTCACCCTGCCCGACGTAACAGACCTCTACGCGACGTTGACCCGTCATCCGCGGGTAGCCCGGGTGTTGGCGCTGTCGGGCGGCTACTCGCGTGAGGAAGCCTGCGCCAAGCTGGCCGGCAACCACGGCGTGATCGCGAGCTTCTCACGCGCTCTCACGGAGGGTCTCACGGCCCGCATGAGCGACGACGCGTTCGATGCGACACTCGCCGCGGCGATCGACGAGATCTACAAGGCATCGGTGGACAAGCATCAGCCTCGAAGCGGATGACATCATCTAATTGGTGCCGCGATGAGGCTGAGCTCTGAGCGGATCAAACGCTCCATTTCAATTCGATTACGATAAGCGCTGCGAATGTATGTCAATGCACGTCCGCCTTGCCCTGTTGTTCGCCCGAAAGCGGCCGTTCCGTTTACGGCCAGGCTCGGTCGTTCGGGGCCAATCAGACTGCCGGTAAGCAGACCTTCCGAAGGCCCGAGAAGGGCGCAAAGCGGAAGTCAGGCCTCGACACCGCAATTGAGCGCGGCATCGTCAGCGCCGCTGCCAGACGGCCCCTAGCAGGCTCGGGCCGGGCGGATCTTCGAATGGCCGCGCTTCCGGGGCCGGGGACAACACGGGTATTTCTATAGAGTTCATCTTCCTCCTGTCCCTGATATCCCCGGGGTTGTCCCTCCGAGGGCAGAGTCTCTCTCTGATTGGCTCACCCTCACGAGGGGCGCTCGCCTCATTCAGAGGCCAATACGGCATGCGTTCTGGCTTGGCCGCTCTGCGGATTCGACGTGGTCTACAATGGCCGCCGACAGTGCGTGCTTCAGGGCCGCTCACTCAACCGAGTCCTGCGTGAGCTTTCTCGCGAGCTCGGACGAGACATGGTCGGGCGCGAGTTCTCAGCCAAGGAAGACCTTGGGCCGCCTGCTCTGGAGCTGGATCTCTTTTTCCTCGAACGCGGCAGCAATCCGGAGAAGCTGTGCCTCCTGGAAATGATCCCCGACGAACTGCAAGCCAATAGGAAGACCCTCAGGAGAGAAGGCGCAGGGCACTACAACCGACGGCAGGGCTGTGTAGCTGAACGGGAACGTGAACTGGCGACCTCGGCTGTAGTCTTGGGCTGAGGCCTTCAGCAGCGGTGCCGCGCTCGGCAAGGCTGGTGTCAAGAGAGCATCTACCCGCTGAAACGCCGATTTAACCTCCGCAGTCAGAAACGGACGCTCCGCAATCCGGGCGTCATATGCCTCGCGTGAGACTTTCGATCCGGCATCGATGTTGTCCTGAACGATCCGCCCAAACATTTCCGTTCGGTTGGGCATCGAGCGATAACGCTCCCCCAGGATCTGATTAAATTCATAGAGGAGTATCTCGTTAAACAACTTACTGTAATCTAGTTGTCCCTCGAGCGGCTCAATCCTGATCTCTTCGATGTTGGCTCCAAGGCCCGCTAACGTCTCGGCAGCCCCTCGGACGGCATTGGCAATATCCGGATCAACATCACTGAAAGTGTAGTCCTTCACTAGGCCAAACCGCATCCCTTTCACGCCCTCGCCCAATCCCCGTGTGTAACTCTGGTGAGGCCGGAGCAGCGTGGAGTTCTTATCGTTCGGATCGAAGCCGGCGATCACGTCAAGGATCAGAGCAAGATCGCGGACATTTCGTGCGAGCGGCCCAACAGTATCCAAGCTGTACGAGCGGGGGAAAGCGCCATAGGTGCTCACAAGTCCGAATGTCGGGCGAATACCCGTAATCCCGCACCACGCGGCGGGCACCCTGATCGAACCGCCCGTATCAGTCCCCAGGCCGCCAAGACATAGGCCAGCCGCGATGGCCGCCCCCGTACCACTCGACGACCCACCGGGGGAGCGCTCCAAATCCCAGGGATTGTGCGTGTCACCAAACGCCGTGTTGGTGCCCGAAACGCCCGCGGCAAGCTCATTCATGTTCGTCTTGCCAAGAATTACCGCACCCGCATCCCGGAGCCTTGCTACGACCGTGGCATCTTTCTCCGTGACCCGATTCTCAAATGCCTTGGAGCCGACGGTCGTGCGCGTGCCGCGCATCTCGAAAAGATCTTTGATAACTACTGGGATGCCATGGAGCGGTCCACGATCTCTGCCCGAGCGTAGTTCTGCATCGCGCTCGGAAGCAGTTCGGAGGGCCTCGTCATTCAGTACAGAGATGAAGGCGTTCAGCTGCGGCTGCAGCTTCAGAATGCCGTCGAGGTATGCACTTGTGATCTCGACGGAGGTCGACGTCCCGGCACGGAACTGCTCCCCGGCTTCGCTTATCGAGACCGGCAGCACTTGCGACTTCGCCGCTGCCGACGAGCTCTGGAGAGCGGCGATTGACGCCGCTGCTACCCCTCCGACCACAAGAGCTCGGCGAGTCAGGGATGAAGGATCCATAGAGGTGAACATGATTTCCTCGGTTATCTGGGCAACAGTTCTTGCGGACCTAGGCTGTCAACGGTGAAGTGTGGGGATCGGCATGGACAAGGGGTCAACAGACGTTTCTGTAGATCCACGCGATGCCAAGCGCGGCATTTGCTGGCATGAGCAACTGTCCTTCTGGCGAGATCCTCGCCTACGATCCCTTCGGCGAGACCGTCGAAGCACCGGCTTTCCGCCCAGTGAAGCCGGAGAACGGCAGGACCGCCGTCCGCGAAATGGGATAGTGGTTGTGTTCCGGACGCTCGCCCTTCTCCTCGCGGCAGGTCGCGCCTATTTCGCTGATCATGGAACCGTAGGGCTGGCCGCGAGCGTTCAGACGCCGGCAGCCGCCGTTAACTAGGCAGGCGTGCACTGAGGCGGATCTATCCCGACAGAGCAGGCACCTTCCGCACACCGCTCCGATAACAGGACGGCCTAATACGCATCCGCAAGGTAGGCGGCGATGGCCTTGCCGTCGGCTTCGCCGATGGGGGCGTGGTAGACCTTGATCATCTTGGTCACCTCCGCGTCCCAG
>NZ_JBAWTG010000248.1:0-4114 GCF_037106235.1 Methylobacterium nigriterrae
GGCCTCGAGCTGGCCCCAGGTGGTGACGATGGCGGAGCGGATCTGGTCGCGCACGAACTCGGCCTGCAGGCGCGTCTGGCCCACGAGCTCCTTGGCCTGTCGGATCTGCGAGTAGGTCTGGCCGCCCTCGTAGATCGGGATCGTGATGCGGCCCACGATCGAGGCGGTGAGGCCGTTGTCGCCGGGGAATAGAGTGTCGTAGCGCTGGGCGACCTGGCCGGTGAGGCCGACCTGCGGGTAGAGCTGGCCCTCCAGCACCTTCACCTGCGCCTCGGCGGAATCGACGGCGTGCAGCGCCGAGGCGATCTGGGGATTCTCCTTGAGGCCGATATCGATCGCGGCGTTGAGGTTTCCCGGCACGTAGCGGTCGAGCGGGCGGCCCGGCGAGAGCTGGCGCGGCTCGACGCCGATGACCTGGCGATAGATGCCGATGCTGGAGCGCAGCTGCGACTCGGAGGCGCTCACCTGCGAGCGGGCGCCGGCCAGGCGCGCCTCGGCCTGGGCGACGTCGGTGCGGGTGACCTCGCCGACGTTGAAGCGGTCGCGGGTCTGACGGAGCTGCTCCTCCAGCACCTCGACGTTGTTGCGGTTCAATTCCAGCGTCGCGGTATCGCGCAGCACGTCCATGTAGGACTGGGCGGCGTTGAACAGGGTCGTCGTCTCGGTGAAGCGCAGGCTCTCGCGCTGGCTCAGCACGTTCGATTCCGCGCGCCGGGTGTTGTTGTCGGTCTGGAAGCCGTTGAACAGGGTCTGGTTGACGGTCAGGCCGGCGCCGCCGGGCCGGGTCGTTAGATTTCGCGGAGAGCCGCTCTGCTGCCCCTCGAATTGCTGCAGTCCGATATCGGCCGAGACGGCGACGGTGGGGCGGTAGCCCGCCTGCGCCTGCGCGACGGTCTCGTCGGTCGCCCGCACGCCCGCGCGGCCCGCATTGAGCTGCGGGTTGCCCCCGTAGGCGCGCGCCATCGCGCTCTCCAGCGTCTCGGCCCAGGCCGGGCTAGCAGCCGCGATGCCGGTGGCGGCGGCCAGACCGGCGAGCCGGAACCCGGTGCGCGTCGCAGGTTTGCGTCTTCTCACGTCGATCAGCCCTTGCGGTTTCTCGAAGGAACCGGACTTTTCCGTCTTGCCACAGTTGCAGCACAGCGTTGGGTGCATCCAGCCGAGCCCCGCTTGCGGCCAACCCTACCTGAGCTTGAACTGCGCGGCCCAGGGGCACAGAGGCGCAACCGTTAGAATCGCGTGAGACTGGCACATAAAAGAGACACCCATAACGACAGGTGGCAGGCGCAAACTTGCCAGACTCAGAGCATCGGATTCAAATTTCTGCACGGTCTGCGAGGGGCCTCGAGTAATGGGCAACCGCCCAATACCCCTTCGGTCTAATACGATAGGGACATTTTGCGCCGAGGCCCGATCCAGGCGCCAATTCCCAAGTCTCATGTATAGTATTGACTGTTGCCGCTAAACCACAACCGCCGTTATCCTCTGTCATTGGTCGATTCGACCCGGGATGCTGTCCACAAGAGGCATTTTGGAGATCTCTCTGATCGGGAACCTCAGACTGCCAAACTCCGCTGTCCCAGGAGCCGCGACCAGCGCGGCGCCGGCGGTCGCATCGGCGCGCCTCCCGAATTGGAATTCGGCGCCGTCCGGACCTCTTGCATCAGGTCGGGTACACGATCGGAGCAGCAGGCCCGCTTCCCCCTTCGCTTGCCTGGGGAAAGCCGGTCAAATTGGCTGTCTTGATCGATGTTTTCGTTAATAAGCCGATCGGGATCCAAACGCATCGCGCAGCAAACGGGAGGATGCTCGCCAGAACAAAATCCCGGAGAGCGTCCTACCCTACATCGGTGCCCATCCTGGCTGTCTCACGACCGAAGTCTGCGACCCGGCGCTCCGAAAAACTGGCCCGCCCCGCGGCAACTGCTCCCGACAGCGGTAACAAGCGAACCCCGCCGCCACATCTCAACGCCACGTGACCGGCCAGCTCTAGGCTCTTGACGTGGGACGCACGTCACAGTCGGCCGAGCCGGGCGCCTACCTGCCGAGTGGCAGGCTGTGGCAAACGAAAACTTGGTCGCCGATGCCAAGCGCGCTCAGCGGGGGTGTGAAGAACAGCCTCATTTGTGTTCCTGCATAAGACTCCTCGAAAATCAGGTCGCGCCACGCCAAGGTGGATCGAAGCAAACTGCGATAGGTCGACACGCGTCCTGTCACAGCGGCTTTCAGCAAAGCTTTCCTGGGATGCCGAATGTGCGATTTAAACCTTACCTATTTGGCTGATGCTAGACGCGGATTCCGGCATTGCTTGTTCATCGCGGCTCTCGTTAGCTCCCGGTTGAGAGAACGGGCAGACCGTGGGTTACGCAGGAACGGTGCTCCGAACGAGAGGCATCCGTGCCTTTTCCGTCTCGGGGTGACCGAGCCGGTGCCGACCCGGGTGCTTCATGCCGCCTCCGGAGCCGCGTTGTCGATGTGTGGTGCCGTCGAGACCAACAACGAGCCGGCCCCTCAACAAAGAGGAGGACAAGATGGCTGTTCCGGACATCCCATTCCCCTCCGCCGGGTCCGCGCCGATGGGCGAAATCCACCCGTTGTTTCCTGAGCAGAGTATCGGGCCTTTTCGCAGTGCCAACAGCGAGGAAGACGACCTTCACTTTATTCAACGCTTTGGGCCGAAGCCGATGCCGACCGATATGAGGAGCGTTCACGGCCTGAGTTCCGAGCCACGCCGACGCTCGGCGCTGTCGGCTCCGGAAAACTTCATTGCTGAGCACTTCTGGCGGAGAGTGGCGCGTCGCACGCGCTGGCCGCTGGCGATGCTGTCCGCGGCGATTGGCGCTGTGGCCGGTTTTCTTGTTCTCAACCCCCGATTGCCTGAACCTTTCGAACGAGTTGATCTGAGAGTTGCTCTGGCCTCAGTCGCTGGTGCAATCACCGGACAGACCAGCGTGCCGGCGGCGGCTGAGCGGGGTAGGGCGCCGAAGTTGGTTTCTGAGGCGCAAGGATCGGCTCCGGCGATGACGCCGCGGCCCGCACAGCCGGCGCCCCCCGTTTCCGCGGCAACCGAACTGCGGAGACGACTCGCCGCGAGCGGGTTGGTCGAGCAGCCCACCAGTCCGCTCAAACCAAGCGAGGCGAAAGTCACAGCCTTTCCACCAATGCCACAGACGCCCGAGCCAATCGAGACAGCCCTCGCTTCACCGAGCGCGCCAATCGAGCAAAGAGCGGAGCCGCCGAACGCGGCGAGAACTGCTGCGGTTCAGCCGCCCCAGGGGAGGCCCCAGCGGGACCTGCGCAAGCTTGACGCGTTGGTTGCGCGCGGGGAACAGTTGCTGGTGACTGGTGAGCTCACTGCGGCGCGCCTGTTCTTTGGACGAGCGGCCCAGGAAGGAGATCCACGAGGCGCACGTGGTGTTGCCAAGACCTATGATGAGCGGGTGCTGAAAGGGCTTGCCGTTCGCGGCCAAGAGGGGAACCGCGCCGAGGCCGAGCGCTGGTATTTGAAGGCTGTGACGCTTGATGCCGAAGAGGCAAGGGGCAACCCGTAGGGCGCTTCTGCTGAACGCTGATGCTGCGAACAAACGCTCTACCAAGGCTCCAGGGCACATCTCATACCACGTTCGTCGCCAGCACCACGCAAGGGTCCCAGCCGAACACGCCCGGTTCAGTCACTCCAGGCACACTCTACCGCGCGGTGAGGGGAGCTGTTCACTACGGGCTTTGAACCCCACAACGCGAAGTTGCATCTGGCTTGTGGCTATGGCAGCAGATGTCTGCCTGAGTTCCGCAGGCCAAGACGCGCTCCGTCTCTATGCTGTCAACGGCACAGCCGTGATGAACCGCGCCTCGCTGAGCCCTTCCAAGATCCAGACGGTGCGTACCCGTGGGTTACGACCGTCCGGCGTCTCAATCGGCCCCTCAAAGATCAGCTTCACAACGCCAGCCGCATCGACGGTCTTGAACCGCTCCAGGTTTCCCGGAGGCTGATTGGCTTGGATCAGGCGGCCAAGGCTTGCTGATCCTCCCCCGTTTTTGTGGACACGGAGGTTACGTTGCCCAGCGCTGCTCGGCCTGCTCAGGCGTACGGTACCCGAGGGCTGAGTGGAGGCGCTGT